>JAITDP010000005.1 GCA_031282505.1 Mycoplasmataceae bacterium
TATAAAGAAAAGGAAGAAAAAGACATTATAATATAGGTACTGTTGTATACAAAGTGTTGCTTGTTACACAGGTAGCATCCATTCTGGTGTTTGGTGCTAGATTGTAACACTCTCAAACGGTTTTATTATAGCATAAAAAAAAAATTGGTTTGAGAGTGGTGCTAGATTGTAACACTCTCAAACCTCAAATAAAATGCGGTTTTACCAATTAGCACCATTTCTTCAAATAAATTATTTAAACTTAAATCATAAAAGTACCCTTATAAAAGGGTATTTTTTATTTTAACGAAATTTTTTTTGTTTTTAAGCCAGTCGGAGACTCTACAATTAAGTTTTTTAAATCAGCTATCTTGGCTTTAAAACACACTTCTTTTTCAAATATTTTGTTTTTTGTAAATTTTGATTTTACTTTATTAACAAAAAAATTATGTAAAAGTGTAAATTTTGCAAATTCACATTTTTGATCATTCGTCATTTTTTTGAAATATTCAGATACATGTTTTGATAATTTTTCATTGGCTTCTGCAAACAAATGACGAGTTAATTGTTCCAGTTTCTCTTCTTCTTTACGAATTAATTGTCACAATTTTTCTACTTGTTTAGAAGCTAAATCTTTTTGTTCTTGCGTAAGACCTTTTGATTTTTCATCATTCAATCCTTTTTTAAGATTATTAATTAAGGTTTCAGCACGACGTTCACTTTCTTTTAAAGATTCACGTTCTTCATCACTAATTGTGGTTTTATTAAAGAGTTTATTTGCTATTTTATATTTTTGTTTTATTAAGTTTTTAGTGTCAGGAAAAGTATTGTTCTTCTCGTTAACTAATTCTAAGAATTCAATCAACAACGAATATTCTTCTCTTTCGCCTTTTGATAAAAAACGCGTACACGCATTGCTGATATAATTATCCTCCCCATGTCCTCCACCTAAATACACTCTTCCATAATAATCACTTTCAAAAATTGAACATAATTTTACATTAGAAATCTTAACGTTTTCAGGGGATATTGAATGTTCTTTTCCATTCGAAATATTGTAAATACATGCAACTATATGTTTTCTAAGTTCGTTATTAATGACATTATTTAATAATTTTCTCTCAAATAATTCCTTTTGTCACATATGATATTTAATAGGAAAAACTTCAACGGTATCATTGATATTAATTATGCTTCAAAACAAAACAGTTGAACTTTTGTAGTATCCATATGTATTTGGAAGCAAACTTTTCTTTTTTTTCAGCCAAGCAGTTTTTGTTTCCTTTTGTTTGTTTGCGGGTATAAGTGTTACTTGATTCATTCCATCTTTTTTATTTTCATAAGGCAACCTAGTGATGAAAATTTTCCCCGACTCGAGAGAGGATTTTATTATGTCAATTTTCTCCTTGGTTTTATCCTTGATTTGTCTTATAAAATAATTTCCTAATGAGTTATTTTCTTTTTCTTCATCGTGATGCTTTTTTATACTTTCCGAGATGACATCTTCTGACCTGCTTTGTTTGATGAATTGAATTTTTTTTGTTATAGGACTTAAAATATCACCACAAATTATATTAAAATAAGCATCTTCTGCGTGATGGAAATCATCTACATTACGTTCTTTTGTTCAATTAAAAACCTTTTCACGACAAATAGAAACAATTTTGGGTTTTACCGCAAAAACTTCTACGTCCATATATTTTTTATTAATTTTAAAATATTCTTGTATTATTTTTACAATTTGTCCATTCGCTGTTATGTCTCGATTGATAAATTCAAGACTCGGTGGGTTACGATTAGTTAAATTCACGTATTTTTTTTTAGACATTAAATTGTTTTTAAGAAGTATTTTTCAAAATTCTTTTACTTCATCACCGATAGTGTTTACAATAGGATAATTATCAATTTTTGTTCCATTTTCATCTCTTTTTGTTAATACACGATTGTCTAATGAATTATCCAATGTATATGATTGAGGAATTATATGATCGATTTCATATTCATCAAAATTATTTAATTTGATTACACTTTTATCATATATATCTTTTCCGTTTTGCATTAAATATAAATAATACTTATCACTCATATAACTCATTTTTTTCTCGTCTGAAAGATCTTCTAACGTTTTTAATTCATTCTTCTTATCACTTGCTTTAATGCTTTCATAAATTTTCTCTATAGTTTTACGTCTTGTTTCCGTTTCTTTGCCTTTTTTAGATATATCGTCTTCTCTGGTGTTTTCGATAAAAATTTTTGTTAATTTTTTACTATCGTGCGCTAATAACTCCATATATTCGTCAACACATTTAACTGCTTCATTTAAACTTCGTCTCAAGAATGATGGAGCAAATTTGTAGTATTTAAAAAATGTCATCACACTGTTAACATTCTTGTCAGCTCAATATTCTTTTTTTATTTGTTCAATTTGTTCTTTTGTATTAAATTTATCAGAATATATTTCCATAAAGCTGTAGTTAGTTTCTTCCATTCATTTAATAATACTTTTAACCTCACCATCATCATTTTTCGTAACTTCTAGTTCCAACAATTTTTTAGAAAATGTCCCCCAACCACTAAAACTTAGTTTTACAAGATCTTTTTTTACATACGCTAGTTTTGCATTTTTGCTAATTAAAAATTCTGATGCTTCATTCGGAGTTGGCATAATTGTACAAACTTTAATAATATCCTCGATTTCATCATCAGAAAGATTGATTTCTTTTTGTATGTCTTTAAATTTTGTACGTGGGGATTTTGGAATCGTTTCTCGTGTCTCTTTTGTTTTGTTGAGAGGAAATTTGACTCCTTCTTTATTGAGATCTTTATATAAATTATTGTCTAATTTCTTACATATATTCACAACATAATTTTCATCTATTTTTTCACCGTTTTCTCAAACTTCATAGATTTTCTTTTTAACATCATTTGTTATACTACCGCCATTAATTTTTGTCTTATTAATAATATTTAGGAATAAATATTTTGTTCATAGAAGGGATTCTTTAGGCAAAACTTTTTCTCCCAAAAGATAAGAACATTCATTGATCATTCGAAGTATAAAATTTTCTGCTGTTTTATTTTTGTCTATATATTCTCAAAAATTTCACGGCCTTATCTTGGTGTTAGAATTATCTTTTTTTCAAACTACTCATGGTTCTCTTCTTTCTTTATCACAAACTGAAAGGTTATCAATTCCTTTTTTGGATAAAACACCAACATAATAAGGAACAACAAAATCATGGATTTGTTTAATTTTTTCCTTATCAATATTTATTTTTGATAGCGTAAGGTATTGGTTTGATAAAATTTTATCTAATTCATCACGGTGATATTGGGAAGGAATATTTAAGTTCTTATTTAGGCTTGCTAAAGACGAAAGGGAAGAAACATCAAAGTTTATTTTTTTAAACTTTTCTTCATCACCCTCAGTAGCTAAATGTTGAGAAAGATATTGAGAAAGAGAATTTTTAATTGTAATTTTCTCCATAGAGTTAATTTTAATCTCCCATCCTTTTTTTTGGTGAGTATATACGATAGTTTTATCATAAAGATATTTTTTAAAAGTTTCGAACGCCGGCTTGTATTCAAGGTAGTGTTTTATAAAAATATCAGAAATTGTTTCTTCTTCTTTTAATTGTATCTTTGAACGAAATTTAATTAGTGAAGTAATTTTCATTAATATTTCCACTATTTTATCTCCGCTTTCGTTCTCGGAAAAATCAATGTATTCTTTTTTTTCTTTTCCTATTTTTATTTCTAATTTATTCCCAGCTCCGCAAACAGCTTCAATTATTTTTTTTAAAATCTCATTATCATTTTTATTAATCTCATTATTCAATTTTTTTTTTAATTCTTTTATATAGTTCTCTTCTTTTAGTATAGCATCGATAGCATTATCATTTATATGACCAACATTAAAATGTATTTGCTGATCTTCATATACTTCGTTTCATAAGTCTTCTAATTCTTGAAAAAGTTTACTTATTTTAACATTACTAATCCCCCCCATCTTAAATAAAAAATTACCACGATGTTTTATGATGTGCTCACAAGCTAAATAAAAATGCCTGCAATCAATATGAGGGGGATTGTCAGGTATGTACCTTTCTTTTTCTTTGTTATATAATTCACCAGAGCTTAAATATTTTCTTAAATGGTAAATAGTAGGAAAATCTCTAAAATAATCTTTATCTGTATAATTAGCATCATTAAATAAAGAAAATTTTCCCTCCACTCCACGATCTTTTTTAGTTAATATATCGTCGGATTTAAGTTTAAGTTTTTTATGTTCTTCTAGAAAGCTTTCACGCTTTTCAAAAGAATATAATGCCGACGAATCCATTCTTTTAAAGAATTCTTTATCAAGTTTGTTAATTTCATCGGCAAATAATTCACGTAAATATAAAATTCTTTTTCGACGGCGTTCGATAATTCGCCTTCCACCTCTATGATTTCGTCTATCTTTTGCAGTTTTTGCTGGCTCAAACAATCTACTAACTCAGCATTCCTTACCGTTATATTTCACAATTCTATATTCAGAATCACAACATGCAACACCACAAGAAGCCTTGCCAACATCGATTCCTATATAAAATTCTTTTTTATTCGCCATACACACATATATATATTATACTTACTACATTTTTCTACAAAACAGTACAAATATATTTTTCATAAGATTTCAATCCAACATTATTTTCTTTTCAATTCTTTAGCAATTTATCAAATATACTTCAACTACTTAAAATCTCATCGTTAGAGGAAAAAATTTCCTTATTAGAATTAATAGCGGCATAAAATACAGCTTTATATCCATCAAGGTATTCATAATTAAGGTTCTTGTTAGATATAACAATTTCAGATAATTCTTCATTACTTGGAGAAATGTTGAAACGAATGTTTTCCCCGTTCTTGAAATTTATTGAAATATAGCTTTCTTTTTTTAACAAAGCCTTTCCAGAACGCAAACAAAGATTTACTCCCATTCACTTTTCATTGTTAAAGTTCAACAAGACACTTGCATACGTTTCTATATTAGATGAATGTCCAACTTCTTGCTCATAGCCAATATATTGACCCCTTATTGCTTTGTTTTCTACGAGATTTAATGATTTTGCAACATTAATTCTATTTTCAATTGTATTGCCATCAATGTCGCAAATTGTTAACAATAACAATTCAAATAAGTGTCCTTGTATAAAATCACGTAGTGCACCAGTTTGATCATAAAAAACAGATCTGCCTTGTATGTCAATACTTTCGTTTGCGACAACTTCAATTTTATCGATAAAATCCTTATTCCATATATGCTTAAAAGTTTCTGATCTCCTATATATATTTATAAGCTTCTGAGCATTTGCTTTTGCTAAATAGTGATCAATTTTATAAACTTGATTTTCATTGTAATAAGTGTCGATGATTTTAAGAAAATTATTAGCTGAATCATAATCAACACCAAATGGTTTTTCTAACATTAGTTTAACATTATTGCTATTAAGACCTGCTTTCCCTAAAAATTCAACATATTTTAATGCATTTGCAGGAGGTACGGATAAGTAAATTAACAATTGGTCTTCTTTTTTTAAATTTAAATTATTCTTAAAAGCTATATAGTCTTCTAAATCAGAATCAAGGACAATAGATTCAATGTTTTTAGCAACATTGGAGTTTTTATAGTCATCTCCCAATGAAGCATTTAAAACTTCGTTAACATCAATTGTTCTTCTTGAAACACCAAATATTTTAATATTTTCTATTTTTTTGTTAGATAGCAAAAATTCTATGCTTGGCAACAACATGCGTTTAGATAAATCACCCGTTACACCAAAAAGTAATATGTATGTATTCATTTTAAATGGTGCTCACGAAGAGACTTGAACTCTTACTCTGAAAGAACTAGATCCTAAGTCTAGCGCGTCTGCCAATTCCGCCACGTGAGCTTTCTATAACATATTATATTTTATAATATTTTAAATGATAACTTTAATTAGAAAATATAAAAGTCAAAATAATTATGGGAAAGCACAATTAATCATCGGTTTTATTTCATTGTTTTTTCTACTTTTTTCTGTTCTATATATATTTGCACATTCTTGTATGGAATACACAGACAAAAATGGAAATGTTGTTAAACCTGATCCATGATTTCGTTGCTTTGCATATTTTACAATTATTTGTTCAGCACTTTCAATATCATATTTTATTGCTTGAATTGTTGATTTTTATAAACCACTAAAATGTTTTAAAGATGACATATTGTTAGTGCTAATTGTTTCATATGAAATACTTGTGTTCTTTGGGTATTTTTTATCATTCGTCCAAAACATTATTGCATGTAATTATGAAGATGCAACTAATTTAATTAAAGATCAGTTGACTTTTGAAGGATTACATAATTTTTTAATTCACTTTGTAACCCCTTGGCTTATATTTACCTTTTTTTTACTACAAAATTACAAAAAGAATAGTGATTTTAAAAAAATAAACTATAGAAAAATTTACTATGGTTTTATCATACCATTTCTTTACTCTAACTATCTTATCATTATTTTTTTTGTTACAAAAGTATCACAATATGGTTCATTAACAGCTTTTTGAAATTTTCCTGAGATAAAAGACAATAACTTATTAGTTAGTAATACAATCACTGGTTCATGGTTAAATCTATTCTATATAGTTTTTTTAGGCTTTTTTTTATTTACAATATTAAATCTAAATTACTTTATTAATAAAAATCATAAAAACAAATAATATAGTTTTTAATTTTACAAATTAGTATTTTTATTGTAAACTACAGCGACGCCGTCGTCTATATCAATAATTTCTGCATTTTGTGTATCAAGTAATCATTTACGGAAAGTATTAACATTATCCACTAGTTTCTTTTGATTTTTAGTTAATGTTGGTAATGAGTCAAATTTTTTAAGATAAACATTGTCTATTATCATTAACCCTTGTGGCTGCAATAGCAATTTATATTTCTCAACCAATTTTTCTTGATGAGACTTAGGTCCATCAATTAAAATAAGGTCAAACCTTTCTTTACTTTCAAAAGTAAATGCACTTTCATTCACTAATTTGATTTTTTTATTGTCTTTAAGAAAACTTGATGCTATTTCATAATTTCCTTTATTCAATTCAAGACTTACTATGTGTTTAACCACATCTAGTTTACTCATTTCATAAGCACTATACCCATAAGCTGTTCCTATCTCTAAAATATTAGAACAATCATTTTTTATTATGTATTGTTTTATCAATTCAACAGTCTTATCTCTTAATATAGGAATATGATCATTAATTGATTTGTTTTTGATTTCATTCATGCTTATAAAATTATATTTTATTAAAACAAGTCTTGTTTTATAATAAAACATATAAATGATTTATTTAATTTGAGCACAAGATATTAATGGTGGAATTAGTAAAAATAACAAACTGCCATGACACATAAAATCAGAAATGCAACACTTCGTTAATACAACAAAAAACAAAACTGTTGTAATGGGAAGAAAAACATATGATTCTATCGGCCATACATTACCTAATCGTAAAAATCTAGTCTTAACCTATAATAATGACTTAAATTTACCTGGTGTTACAATTTACCATGACATCAGTAAATTAATAAACGATCACATCAATGAAGATCTATATGTAATTGGTGGAAAACAGATATATGAAGAATTTAGCAAATATGCTGATTTTTATATTGTTTCATATATTAACAATTCTTATGATTGTGATATCTATATGGATAAAATCGATTTTTCTAATTTTGAAATAATAAAGCAAGACACAACAAAACCAGAATTTTCTATAAAGTGATTTAAAAGAAAAAAATAAAATGATTTTATACATTAAATATGGAGAATTGACATTAAAAGGAAAAAATAGACATTTTTTTGTCGATGCTCTTTTTACAAATGTAATGCATATTTTACGAAAATATGAATCAATAAAATTTCATAAAATGTATGATGCAATATCTATTACAAATATAGAAGATGATAATATTGATGAAATTTGTAATTTGTTATTAAATGTTAGTGGAATTTCTTTAATAATTAAAGCATTTGAGGTTGAAAAAGATATTTTAATGTTAACAAGTAAAATAATCAAAGAACTACCTAAATCTCCTCATACCTTTAAAGTTAATACTCGCCGTTCTGATAAAAATTACCCATTTAACTCTATGGAAATAAATAAAGAAATTGGTGGTATGATTCTTAATAATTTAGCAAACTATAAAGTTGATATTCATAATCCACAAATTACTATAAATATTGAAATAAAAAAAGAAACAGCAATATTTTATTTTAACAAAATTAAAGGATTAGGTGGCTTACCACTTGGAACTGGTGGAAAAGTGCTTTTATTAATTTCTGGTGGTATTGATAGTCCAGTAGCTGCAAAACTTTTGCTTAAAAAAGGTTTTAGGGTTGATTTTTTAACATTTATAACTCCACCACACACAAACCCAAAATCACTTGAGAAAGTTAAAAAACTAATTGATGTTATTACCATTGATAAAACATTGTATGTTCCAAAACTTTATATATGTAATTTTACCAATATTCAACATGAACTTTCTCATATAGTTATAAAAGCGTATCAAATAACATTAATGCGCCGTTATTTTTTTAGAATTGCAAAAAAACTTGCACAAGAAAAGAAATACCTAGCTATTGCAACAGGTGAATCATTAGGCCAGGTTGCTTCACAGACTATAGAGTCTATGCAAACTATTCAAAATGCTATTAAAGATTTTTTAGTATTAAGACCTTTATTAACTTTTGACAAAAGTGAAATAATATCGCTAGCAATCAAATTCAATACATATGATATTTCAATTGAACCATACATTGATTGTTGTGCACTGTTTGTTCCTAAAAACCCAGCAACCAAACCAACAATAAAAACTGCAGAAGAATTAGAACAAAAATTAGAATTTGTTGAAGATTTATGAAAAAATGTTAAACTAGATCTTTGACCAGAATAAATTATTTCAAGATGTCTGCATACATTTTCTTATAAACTTTTCTTTCTCTTTTTTTGTTTTTTAAATAAAATTTTAAAACACCTCTAGCTTTTTCTCGACAGTTTTTCTTTATACTTTTTATTAATTTAGGATTTTTACTTTCCTTTACAACACTCATTAAGTATTTAAATGCATAAACAAAATTATTCATGAATTCTATACAATTATCTTTCACTTTTGAAACTGATTTGTCTATTGTTTTGTTGTATACATAAACTTTATTTTCTATTCTAATAACTCTTGGTTGGTGTACACATATATATGCATAAAAATAAATTTCTTCCATTATTTGAGTACAATGCAAATCCGAATATTTTTGTTTTGATAGTGCTTGCTTTACATAAGACGTCTTAAATAAAATTGATCAAACAACTGATAAAGTATAGTTATATTTTTTATTAAAAAAAGGGGTACTTTTTCAAAACATTCAGCGTTCTAAAACATACGCCCCGCCCCCCAATACCATATCAATATCTTTTTTTAACCCACCAACTAAATCTTTAAAAGCGTTTGGAAGATATCAATCATCACCATCAAGAAAAACAAAATAAGGAGTCCTTACATTGTGTCATAGCGTTCATCTAGCAAAAGGTTGTCCTTTGGCTTTTTCTGACAAAATCTTAAAATTCATTTTGTTTTTTTGTAAATATTTTTTAGCAATTTCAATTCCTTTGTCAGTGCTGTTGTTATCGCATAGTAAAACAACTATTTTGTTTTTAGGATAATTCTGATTAACTATTGAGCCTAAACTGCTAACGATGGTTTTTTCGACATTATAACATGGAATACAAACAGATATTGCGGGTAATGTTTTTAACATTAATATATTATATTTTTTTCAATAGTGATCGACAATTTATTGATTTAAAAAATCAGCAAGGTTTTTCTTAAATAATTTTTTATAAACCTTTCTTTCTTTATTTAAAAGGTATTTTCTCATAGCAAACCTTAAACCTTTTTTATATTCTTTTTTAATATGTTTAATTAGTTTTGGGTTTGATTTATTATTTGCTTTTAAAATTTTGAATGCATATTTTCATACGGTAATAATACTATTTGCACGGCTCACATCATGAATCACTATACTACTATCTGTATTGTTCCATAGTCTATTTAATACATAAACATTATTTTTTATTAAAACAACTTTCGGTTCATTTACACTCATAAATATCGTAAAATAAATTTCTTCTGCTCATCCAGTATAATGTAAATCAGAATATTTTTGTTTTGATAATGTCTTCTTTACATAAGACGTCTTAAATAAAATTGATCAAACTCCAGTAGTAAAAGGTACAAAATTATGACAAGCATTTTTATGGTAATGTCGTTTTTCTATTTTTTTTTGTGATATAACAAGTCGCCCCCCCAATACCATATCAATATCTTTTTTTAACCCACCAACCAAATCTTTAAAAGCATTCGGAAGATATCAATCATCACCATCAAGAAAAACAAAATAAGGAGTCTTTACATTGTGTCATAACGTTCATCTAGCAAAAGGCTGTCCTTTGGCTTTTTCTGACAAAATCTTAAAATTCATTTTGTTTTTTTGTAAATATTTTTTAGCAATTTCAATTCCTTTGTCAGCGCTGTTGTTATCGCATAATAAAACAACTATTTTGTTTTTAGGATAATTCTGATTAACTATTGAACCTAAACTGCTAACGATGGTTTTTTCGACGTTATAACACGGAATACAAACCGATATTGCAGGTAATGTTTTTAACATTAATATATTATAATTTTTTTATGAATAAAAATATTGTTTTTTTTGGTACTCCAAAAATAGCAGCAAACGTTTTACAAGAATTATTAAAATGCAATGTGAATATTGTTGGCGTTGTTTGCCAACCTGATAGAAAAAGTAACCACAATAAAATTATTTCTAGTGACGTAAAAACATTTGCATTAAATAATAATTTAAAATTATTTCAACCAACAAAAGCAAATGAAATTGTTAATGACTTAATTAAATTTGACATTGATTTAATTATCACATGTGCATATGGTCTCATCATTCCAAAATCAATTCTTGAAATTCCTAAATTTGGTTGTGTTAATCTACACCCTTCTCTATTGCCAAAATATCGCGGTCCATCCCCAATCCAATTTGCATTATTGAATGGAGATAAAAAAACCGGAGTCACTCTTATGTATATGGATGAAAAAATGGACACAGGTAATATTATTAAGCAATTATCAATTGAAATTAAAGATAATGAAACATATGTAAGTTTGTATGACAAACTATCTTATTTGTGTGGTGAATTAATAACACAAGAAATCGATAACTTATTTAACACAAACGTATATTCATTAAAACAAGATGAAACGTTAGCGACTTATACAACAAAAATTACAAGAGAAGATGAACATATTAAATGAAATGATTCATCTCTTAAAATTATTCATAGAATTAATGCTTTATATGATAAACCATATGCTTTTGTTTTATATAAAGGAATTGAAATTAAAATAATAAAAGCAAAAATTAATAATGAACCGCTTTACGGTGCTACTGGCGAAATATTAGGCATTAATAAAAATGGTATAACAGTTAAAACATCAGATGGAAGTATTGATATTACAAAAATACAGTTCCCATCAAAAAAACCTGTGGAAGTTAAGGATTTCGTTAATGGTAATAAAATTTTAAATGTTCATAATTTTTTCGAGTAATAGTTATTTATAATAAATACATACAATGCGCCCGTAGCTCAGTTGGATAGAGCACATGCCTTCTAAGCCTGTGGTCGGACGTTCGAATCGTCTCGGGCGCGCCAAATCAATAAATGAAAAAAACTAAACAAAATAAAATCATAAAAAACTTACCATTCAATTTATTTCAATATATTTTAATTGCAATTGGTTTAGTTGGATGTGCTATTTACTTGATTCTTTTTTATATCTTTAATAAAGAGCCATCTAATGATATAAATGAAAAAATAAACTATTTCATGCCAATCGTTTCTGTATTTGCTGCACTTACAAATTTGTTTTGTGTAATTTTGTTGGCATTAAAAAAAGAATCTAATTTCATATTTGGGGCAATAGCTGTAATTCTTTTTGCAATTATTGGGTATTTTACAAAGAATTGATTCTATGTAGTACTAAATGGATTGTATTATTTGCCTTTTAATATCTTAGGTTACTTTCAATGAAAAAATAATAAAAAAGGTAGTAATTCAAATGAATTAAAAGTCAAAAAAATGAACACAAATATTTTTTTATCATTACTATCAGGAGTTATTTTGTGTGGTGTAGCAATAAGTTTTGTGTTTTATATACCTTTTGTTCGTACATGGTTGAATGACAAATCACCCACAAACGAACCAGTGTATTGAATCAAATTAATACTTAATGGATTAGTATTAATACTTTCTGTTGTTGCAATGCAACTAGTAATTCGTGCATACCAAGAACAATGACGTTTTTGATTGATAGCAAATGTTTGCATGCTAATACTTTGAGCAACAAATATTTGAGATGGAATATCAAACAATAACCTTCAATATACATTTGTTTCAGCATTCACATTATTTACATATACATTCAGTTTTGCTAACTCTGTTTATGGTTACATATCTTGAAAAGAAAAAAAATAATTACATATTATTTGCTTCTGGAATTTTTGGTAACCCAGGCATACGAAAAATATTCCCTGTCATAACTATAACAAAGTTAGCACCATTGGCAATTAATAAGTCTTTAACGTGTATTTTGAAAGGTTTATTAATAATTAATTGCTTCTCATCATCGGTTAAAGAAAGTGGGGTTTTTGCCATACAAACATAAGTTTTTAGAGTATTTAATTTCTTAAGTTTTTGTATGGCTGTTGAAGAATATTCAACTCCTGATGCTCCATAACACTTTTTGCATATTATTTCAATTTTTTGTTTCAATGATTGTGATAAAGAATAAATTGGTTTGTATTTATTTTTTTTACTACATAATTTGACAACTTTTTTAGCAAGGTCAACAGCACCAGCACCACCATTTTCAAATGAAGAATTTAAACTATATTCATAATTGTTTTTTTCTAATCAATCGGTTACAACCTTTATTTCATCTTTTAAAGAAATATCTAATTGTGTTAGTGAAACAATAAAAGGAATATTAAAATTTTTTATGTTATTAATATGAGCTTGTAAGTTTTCAATTCCTATTTTTAAAGCATCGATATTTTTGTCTTTTAAATTATCTTTGCTTACTCCACCATGCATTTTTAAACTACGCGTAGATGTAACAATCACAATAGCACTTGGTTTAAATTTTGCAACATCACATACTATATCTAAAAATTTTTCCGCTCCTAATTCAGATGCAAATCCAGCTTCGGTTACAACATAATCAGCTAAATTAAGAGCTGTATTGGTAGCAAAAATTGAATTACAACCATGAGCGATATTAGCAAAAGGACCACCGTGAACAATTGCTAAATTTCCTTCTAGTGATTGAATAATATTTGGTTTAATAGCATATGCTAATATTTTCATAATAGCATTTACAATCTGTAAATCTTTAACATAAATTGGTTTATTTGATTTACTAAAAGCAACGATGATATTCTCAATACGTTTTATTAAATCTTTTTCACTAGTTGCAAGACAAAATATAGCCATAAGTTCACTTGCAACAGTAATATCAAAACCAGATTTATATTTAATATTTTTTTTAGGATTAATAGTAACTTCAATTTCTCTTAAACTTCGATCATTAACATCAACCACACGTTTTCAGATAATTTTATTGACGTCTATATTTAAACTATTGCCTCAGTATATGTTATTATCGATACATGCACTAATTAAATTATTTGCAGCAGTGATTGCATGCATATCGCCAGTAAAATGAAAATTGATGTCATCTTTTGGAACAATTTGTGCTTTACCGCCGCCATTAGCACCACCCTTAACTCCAAAAACTGGTCCCATTGATGGTTCACGTAATGCAGCAATACATTTTTTATTAATCTTATTCATTGCATCATTTAATCCTATTGTTGTAGTTGTCTTACCTTCGCCAGCGGGTGTAGGACTTGTTGCAGTAACTAAAATAAGCTTTTTATTTAAGGGGGGTTTAAGAATAGGATTTATTTTTGCTGCATAATTCCCATACAGCATTATGCTATCTTTATCAATTTTGTATTTTTTAATAATATCAATAATAGGTTTCATGTATAAAATTATATAATTTTACCAATATAATACTAATATGAAACGTACATTACAAAAAAATAAACATAAACGAGCTAAAGTTCATGGTTTTTTAACTCGTATGAGTACAAAAAATGGACGAAATGTAATTAATAGTCGTAGAAAAAAAGGCAGAAAATCACTAACTGTCTCTAGTGCAAAATAATAAAATTCAGAGCATTAAATCAAAAAAAACAATTAATGCTTTATTCAATTCTTCTAATTTTTTATACTCAAAACTGTTCAAAATTACTTATATTAAAAATAACGAAAATACATTAAATTTTTTAATTGCAGTTAGTAAAAAGAAATTTAATACATCACCTTTAAGGAACAAAGCAAAACGTTGAGTTCGTTCTATTTTAAACGAATGTACATTAAAAGGTTATGATGTTTGTATTTTTGCAAATAATTTAATTCTTAAAACAGAATTCCAAAACATAAAAAGCGATCTATCTTCTTTATTAAATAAGATAGACAATAATATATAATATTATTAATGTCTTTATCTAATTCTAAAAAAATTAACAGTTTTAAACGAATTTTTACAAATAAAATTGTTTTAGTATCAATTTTGTTTACTTTACTGATTTTAGTTATTTTTCACATTGGCTCAATAATTCCTACTCCTGGGATTAAAATAACTGGAAACATTTCATCAAATAACTTCTCATCAATGCTTAACTTATTAGCTGGAGGTGGTATGAGTCACTTATCAATTTTCGCAGTCGGTGTAGGTCCTTACATTACTGCTCAAATTATTGTTCAATTACTTTCAAGTGATTTAATTAAACCATTGAGTAAAATGGCTAAGTCTGGTGAACGTGGAAAAAGAAAAATGGAAGTTATTACTCGTTTCTTAGCACTTCCTTTTTGTATTGCACAATCATATGCAATAATAGCAATGTTATTAAAAAGCGGTGATGGTAACATAACAATATTTGGCCAATCAAACATGACTGACTTATCTTGAGCAGAAATCATTACATTGATAATGATATTTACAGGTGGTACATATTTAGCAATTTTTTTAGGTGACGTAATAACTAAACGTGGAGTTGGACAAGGTATAACACTACTAATTCTTTCAGGAATTGTTTCGTCAATTGTTTCAAATTTTAAAGTTGCTTTTCAAACAATTAAAAGTGATTACGATCTATCCTCTACTACTAATTATGTTTCAATGGTACTTTCTATCATGCTATATACATTCTTCTTTATTTTGTTATTAATCGCTTGTGTTTTCATTAATGATTCAGTAAGAAAAATTCCTATTCAACAAACTGGTCAAGGTTTAATAGAAAAAACAAATGACTTACCATTCTTACCAATAAAACTTAACGCGAGTGGTGTAATTCCAGTAATTTTTGCTTCTTCTTTAATGACTATTCCAACAACTGTTTCTCAATTTTTGCCATCTTCAAATGAAGGTAAATGATTTATCGACAACTATATGCAAATTGAGCAACCATTCGGTTTATCGTTGTATACAGTATTAATTATTCTTTTTAGTTTTTTCTATTCTTATGTTCAAATAAATCCAGCAAACTTAGCTGAAAATTTCCAAAAAGGTGGTAAATTTATACCTGGTGTAAAATCTGGAATTAGTACTGAAAAACATATTACAAAAGTTTTAATGAGAATCAATTGAATTGGTTCACCATTTTTAGCAATAGTTGCGGGACTTCCTTATGTAGTATCAATGATTACAAAAATTCCTTCAGGACTTGCAATGGGTGGAACAGGTATTATTATTATTGTTACAGGTTCAATAGATTTGTGAAATTCTATTTTATCAAACTCTACTGCAAGTGGTTATACTGTTGATCGTGTAAAAATTGAATCTCAAATTTACGAAGGTAAGAAAACAAAAAAGTCAGATAAAGACGATTTTAAATTGTGATAATGGTGGCCTGGGTGGGACTTGAACCCACAAGGTATTACTACCGGTAGATTTTGAGTCTACTTCGTTTGCCAATTTCGACACCAGGCCAATATTATTATTATAATATTTAATAATAAATGACAAAAAAAATAACTAAGAAAAATATTGTTATAAAAGATAAAAAAACAACTTCCAAAAAACCTGCTACAAAATCTTCTAGTAAAAAAAGTAAAGTTGTTATTAAAACTAAAAAAAATATTAAAACAACAAAACCTGTTGTTAAAGCAAAAAGCAAAACTGTTAAAAAACCTGTTCCAGTAGTTTCTAAAACAAAAAAAGTTGTTGCTAAAGCTTCTGTTAAAAAAACAGCTGTTAAAGTACCAACAAAAAAAACAAAAACTACTAAAAAACCCGTTGCACCGTTTTCTAAAACAAAAAAAACTGTTGTTAAAGCAAAAAGCAAAACTGTTAAAAAACCTGTTCCAGTAGTTTCTAAAACAAAAAAAACTTTTGAGGAAATATTCAAATCCGCCACTAAAACTATTGCAAAGAAAGCAAAAGCACCAATTCCTGTTGCATTACCTAAAGCAAAAACTAAAGTTGATAAAAAACTTATAGCAAAAAGCAAAAAAAATATTGATAAAGACGAACACAATAAAACAATTAATGATGCAGATTTAGAAAATAAACTAACAAAAATTTTTAATACTAAAATAAATAAAAAACAATCTGGTGAAGTTCAAATCCGGTTAAGTACTCTTTTAAAAGAAACTGGAAATTTCTTATTTACTGATGATCAAATTAAACATATTTCAAAAACTCTACATGATAACAATATTAGTGTTTCTGGTAGATGTGATAAATACAATTCCCCACTTAGTACCTATCTAACTGAACACAATGTTAAAACTAAGTCTTCTAATGATAATTCAAATTCTAACAGCATCATTAAGCGTATGTTCAAAACACTTGCCGCTTCAAAACCATTATCTGAAGATGATGAAAAAAAATATATAAAGATGCTTGGTTCTAAAAACGAACTAATTAGAAAAAATGGAAGAGAACAATTAATTATTTCTAACTTGCGTTTGGTTGCATCAATTGCAAGAAAACACATAAATAAAGGAGTTCAATTAGAAGATTTAATATTAGAAGGGTATTTAGGGCTAATTAAAACTGTTGATCGATTTGATTTTAACGCAACAACAAAATTCTCAACTTATGCAACATGATGAATCCGTCAAGCTATTACAAGAACCATTTCTGATTATGGTAAAAGTATTAGAACTCCAATCCATATTTCTGAACAATTAAACCGTATACGTCTTGCAGAAGAACATTTAACCAATGAAATAGGTAGTAGACCAAGTATTAAACGTATAAGTGAATATCTAGGTGGCGAAAAGGCTGGATTCTCAGAAATTAAAATTATTGAGTTAAAAAGAATATCGGCAACTCCTATATCTTTAGAAAAAGAATTAAAAGATGATGAAGAGAGTCACATTTCAGATTTTATTAAAGATGATGAAATAACTCCACTTCAAACAATTGAACAAGATGAAAGAGAAGATAATGTTGTTAGATTTTTAAAACAAGAATTAGATTCAGAAGAATACTTAGTCTTTTCATTGCGTTTTGGAATTGGTAAAGAAAATGGTCGTCAACAATTAAGTTTAGATGAAATTAGTAAAAAACTTAAATTCACTAAAGATAAAATAAGAACTATTGAAAGCCGTGGATGAAGAAAATTACGCAACAGTCCAAAACTTGGTATTATGAAGAAATTCTTAACTTATAGTCAAGAGGAAAACAACGAGTAATGAATGTTTCAGCAGGTATCGTAGGATTACCAAATGTTGGCAAATCCACATTATTTAATACATTAACAAACTTAAATGTTGAAGCTGCAAACTACCCTTTTGTTACTATCCTTCCAAATGTAGGTGTTGTTAAGGTTCCAGATGTTAGACTTGATAATCTAGTTAGTCTTATTCAACCTAAATCAGTTGTTGCTGCCACATGTTCTTTTACTGATATCGCAGGATTAGTAAAAGGAGCAAGCAAAGGTGAAGGCTTAGGAAATCAATTTCTTGCAAACATTCGTGAAGTTGATGCAATTTGTCACGTTATTAGATGTTTTTCTGATCCAAATATTACACATGTAATGAGTGATATTGATCCAATTAGAGATTGTGAAATTATTAAAACTGAACTTGTATTAGCAGATCTTGATGTTGTTACTAAAAAACTTCCAAAAATAATAAGTGGTGTAAGAGCAAATAAACCAGAAGCGATAATTGAACAAAACACTGTAAACAAAATTATTAAAACATTGAATGAAAATAAATTTATTAATTTTAATGATTATGATGAAAAAGAAATTGTTTTCGTTAAACAATATAACTTATTAACCGCTAAACCAACTTTGTATGTTGCTAATATAAACGAAAATGATATTACAAATCCAGAAAAAAATCAAAATTATTTATCATTAAAAAAATATATTGGTAACGAAGCACAAATAATTCCATTAGCTATAGCTATCGAAAATGAAATATCTAAATTACCAGACGAAGATAAAAAGATATTTTTAAACGATTTAGGCATAGAAAAACCAGGCGTTGAAAAATTTATCAACTCAGCTTATGATTTATTGGGTATTAAAACATTTTTTACTTTTGGAAAAGACGAAGTTAAAGCATGAAGTTTTAAAAATGGTATGAATGCTCAACAATGTGCCGGTTTGATTCACAGTGATATTGAAAAAGGATTTATACGTGCTGAAATTATGTCATACAATGATTTATGACAATATAAAAACGAAATTAGTGTTAAAGAACATGGAAAATTAAATATCGTTGGAAAAGACTATATTATGTGTGATGGTGACGTTTGTTATTTTAGATTTAACGTTTCTAAATAGTTTATTTTTTAGAAAAAGCTTTATTTTCTATACCGTTCATTAATTTTTTTATATTAGGGATGTGTCTTACTAAAATAAGAATTGCACCAAGAAGCAAAATTAAAAAAATATAAACTAAAACATTACTGTATGAAAATAAATATTCATTTTGCAATGGTTTTACTCAAATTAAACCAGCACATGTAAAACATGCTATGATTGATGATACAGAAACATAACGTGTTATTAAAATAATAACTATTCATGTACTTAAACTAATTAAACCAATATAAGGAGAGATTGAAAAAACAGTTCCACCATATGTACTAACTCCTTTTCCTCCAGATACTTGTTTTAATTCATCACCTCTAACGCCTTTGCAATATTTAATTACATACATTATTGGGAAACAATGACCAAGAACAGAAAAAGTTCCACAAAAAAGAATAAATGGATCTAAATATTCCATGTTTGTTTTTTTTAATAGCAATCCAAGTGTGTATGAACCAATTAAAATAGATACATATCCTTTTGCTGCATCAAGAAATGAAGCAAGAATGCCAATATAACGATTTTTTGTAATTCTTACAAGATTTGTAGCACCAGGATTTTTTGATCCTTCGCTTCTAATATTTTTTTTGAAATACACTTTTGAAATAACTTGAGCAAAAAGTATGTTTCCAATTAAATAACTTCCAATTAAGCAAACTAATATTGTGATAGTTACTAGAAAAATTTCCATTGGTTTTATTATATAAAAAGTTAGTTTTTGTTATAAAAAACAAGAATGTTTTCAATAAAACGTTTAGCTTCATCATACGGTTCTTTTGTCATTAAATCAATTCCTAAAAGTTTTATGGTTTCAAGTGGCGATTTACTTACACCACTTTTTAAAAAAACATAAAATTTATCTAATATTTTGGGTTCTTTATTAATTATTTTGTTAGCTAAACAAATAGCAACAATTTGCCCAATTGCATATTTATATACATAAAAGTTCCCAGCATAAAAATGACTTATTCTAAAAATAGTACTAAGAGCAAATTTATATGGTTCTTTTATATCTTTTTTGGTTGGCTTTTGATATTTGCCAATCATTTGTTTGTATATATCTTTTAATGAATCACTTGTAAAAGGTTTGCCTTCATTAACTAATTTATTCGCCTCATATTCAAAATTACTAAAAATAATTTGACGTGTAGTACAACCAAAGAAATTGTCACATAACTCTTTAACATATTTGCTAGCTAATTTAGGGCTTTTTTTAATCATATGCATTGTAAGTAATACTTCGTTTAAAATACTTGGGATTTCTGCTGTAAAAATTGTTGTGTCAGCATAAATTTTTTGTGCCTTATTGTAATATAAAGAATTCATACTATGTCCTAATTCATGCGCTAACGTGCTAACACTGTCATAGCTTTCATCAAAATTCATTAAAATGTAATATTTATCAAGACCATATGTTCCACCAATCGAATAAGCACCAGAATATTTATTCTTTTTTGGCAAAAATGAAATTCATTTCTCATTAAATGCTTTTTTAAGGTTGTTGACATATTCATCACCAAGGATAGATAATGCCTCTAAAACATATTTTTTTGCTTCTTCAATTGAAACCTTTTGTTGAACACTAGATAAATCCATTGAGGAATCTCATGGTTCAATTTTCTTTAGTTTCAAAACAGTTTTAAGTTTTTTAGTTGTTATATTTCTATATTTTTCATAAACTTTTTTTCATTCACTAACTTGTTTGTAAAGATTTTCAATTAAATTAAAATCAATTTCATCATCTTCACAAGTACGAGTGATGTAATCTTTGTAATTATGTAGCTTTGCATATGTGTTAAGTTTTAAATAATTGTAGTAAAGCGTTTTAGTTAAGGTGTTTTCAAATTTAGAAAAGCCTTTATGAAAATTAATTCATGAATTTTTTCTTAAAACTCTATCTTTTTGTTTTAAATTTTTTGTTATATCTGCATGAGTAATTAATTTGTGAGGAACTCCCTTACTATCAAGAGCATCATCAAAAGTAATATCTTGTTCCAAAGTTGAGAAGATTGAACCAACTGATGAATTATTAATTGCAATTTTGTTTAATACAGCATTTTCATTTTTTGAAAGAATGTGTGTTTTTTTTGAAAAGAATAAATCAAATTCACGTTTGTATATGATTAAATCTTTTTGTTTTAAATAAGTACGTATTTTTTTTTCATTTTCAATAATTGTATTTGAAACACCAACAAAATGTTGTGATAATTCATGAGCTTTTAAATCGATTTTTTGTTCTCATCCTAAAAAAAATAGATCAGTAATATCTTCACTTAATTTATTAGAAACATAATTAGACAGTCTGTTGGTAATTTTCTCATTTTCTTGTGAAAGTTTTAATCATTTTCGGAAATTTGAAAGTGAAGAGTAAAAACAATTAACATATTTTATTAATTCATTTTCGTTTTTAACTCATTTTTTATACAAATTTTCCAATGTATCTGATTTTAAAATATCTTCTAAATCTCAATTGTATTTATTGTATAAATCTTGCGCCATAATTACAAGTAATTATATCATAAAAAGGTAGTTGGATTATAGATATATTTTTCAAGATTTTGTTTATTATTTTTTGATTTAAATAAGTTAATAAAAGCAAAGAAATATCATGGTATCATATATTTCCTTAAATATTTAGAAAAAACAAAATGATTTAATATTAAAAAAGTTAGCCCAATAACTATTCAACAAATTGTTGTTATCATATTAGCATATTCACCAAAACTATTTCCATCATTATTCATACGCAAAGGTGTCATAATGATTCGAACTATTCCATATCACAATACATATGCAAGAGCTAAGTCTCCACATTTTCTAATTTTGTTATTAGAAATAAATTCAAAAACAAAATATATCAATATTAAACCTAAAATATTTCCACATTGTTCAAAAAAAAAAACAGGCATGTATCAATTTCCATCTTTATACATTCATGGAAAAAATGTTTTTAAAAAATTAATCAAATTAGCATCGGTTGTCTTGGGTCCAGTTAATTCTTGGTTAAAATAATTACCAAAACGTCCAACTATTTGCCCAACAAATACAGATGGAACGATACAATCTGCATAAACCCAAGCAGATACTTTCCTGTGAGTTGCACGCTTAGAATTCTTGTCTAATACATAATAAGATTCTTTTTTTAAAATTAATGGGAAGTAAATTAAACCAGCAATTACTGTAAAAGTTACACCTCATTCAATTGCTAATCCTGAACCAAAATCAACAAAAATTAAATCCCATGGTGTTTGTCCGATGATGCAAGAACCAATTCTAGCTCCTAAAATTGATGTAGGTATACCAATGATGCAAAAGAAATAAAACGGTTCAATAGAAATACCATATTTGTACATTTTCAAGCAAGAAAGATAGATTGCAAATGCAAAACCTAAAAACATAGTCAACCCATACCAAGCAATTGGATGACTAAAAATTGTGAAAGCAGTCTTGTATGAGTAATTTCATTCACCTCTAGCTAACGAAATCACTAAAATATAGATGAATGCAAGGCATATAAAGATAGGCAAAGTGGAATATAACCATATTTTGTTTTTATTATGATTATTCATATAATTATTATAGAATATAATAAACTCACCAAATGGTTGCAAAGTCTGACAAAAAGAAAAACGGTAAAAATTGATTTAAGGTATGATTTTTTGGATTAGGCAAAGAGTTTAGCCGTGTTACTTGAGCACCTAAAAAAAAGGTTATCTTTAATTTTATGATTGTTGTCTTAATTACCACTATTCTTGTTTTGATATTCTTAGGTTTAGATTATCTTTTCCTAAATATCATATAATACTTATATGAGTAATGTAATTTTAGAAAAACCACAATGGTTTATTGTTTCTGCTATTTCTGGTAAAGAAAAATCAATTGCCGAAAATATCGCTGAAAGAATCGTAACATATGGCTACACTGATTTAGTCAAGAACATTCAAATTATTAATCGTGAACGTACAGAAGTTACTAATTTTAGCAAAAATGATAGCTCACTTCCAAAAAATTTAAATAATACAAAAATTACAACTTGAAAAGTTTTAGAAGATGGTAATTATCAAAAAATATCTCTTAAAACTGGAAATAAATTCCCTGGTTATATTTTTGTAAATATGGTATACAACCAAGATGTATGATATGTTATTCGTAATACTCAAGGTGTTTTAGGTTTTGTTGGAAGTAGTGGAAAAGGTGCAAAACCAATCCCTATTTCTGAACTTCAATATAGAAATTCCTTTAAGAATATTAATAATGAAAAAATTGATATTGAAGAATACATGAGTGCAGTTGTTGAAAAAATTGAAGCTGATACTATTATTGTTGAACAAAAATACGATTTTATTGTTGGAGATGTAATTGAGATTGTTTCTGGAAAATTTGCAAACCATGCAGGGAAAATAATTGAATTAAACAATGATTTAAAACTAGCAGTTGTTGAAATTTCATCTAATGAAGGAACCACTAAATTTGAAGTTCCTTATTCTGATATTAAAAAATAATATTTGTTTGTTTTCTAATATATATAATATGTGTTTTTATATATAATATAAATAATGCGTTATACAGGAAGTATAAATAAAAAAAGTCGTCGTTTAGGTTTTTCTTTGTTGGAAAATGATAAAGAATTTTCTAAAGGCAAAAAAAGAACATATGGTCCTGGTCAACATGGAAATAAAAGACCTCGTAATTCTGAGTATAAATTACACTTAATAGAAAAACAAAAAGCTGCTTTAATGTATGGAATGAATAATCACCAATTTAAACGTATTGTTTCTATTGCTATTAAAATGCCTGGATCAAATACAAAAAACCTTTTAGATTTATTAGAAAGCAGAATTGATAATTTAGTATACCGTATGGGATTTGCTCCAACTCGCCGTGCATCAAGACAATTAGTTACTCACGGTCACGTTCGTTTGAATGGAAAAAAAATATCGATCCCTTCTTATGTTTGTAAAGTTGGAGATGAAATTTCAATTAAAGAAGTTTCTAAAAAGCTTCCAGTTGTTAATACACATGATGCTACAATTTTGCCAAAAGCTTTTGTAAAAGTTGATTTTAATAATAAAGTTGGCACTTATGTTCGTTTACCTGAAAGAAGTGAAATTAACCAAAACATCAAAGAAGCATATATCATTGAGTACTACAACCGTTTAATGTAATCATATGCGATACAAAAACGTTAAACCAGATGAGATTCTACTCGCAGGAATCAGTGAACAAAGCCTAGTCAATGGCCCAGGATTGCGTAAGGTTTATTTTTCGCAAGGATGTACTCACCACTGTGATAAATGTTTTAATCCAGAAACTTGACCTTCGTTTGGAGGAAAAAAAATTAAAGTATCTGAATTATGCAACACATTAAAAAATGAAGCTGATTATTTGGACGGAATCACTTTTAGTGGCGGCGATCCAATTGAACAATATGATAAGTTTGTTAAAATTGCAAACGTTGCTAAAAAAAATAAATTAAATATTTGATTATGAACAGGATATACTTGAGAAGAGTTAATGAATAGGACTTTAATGGATAAAAATTTATTAAGTTTTATAAAGCTATTAGATGTTATTGTTGATGGAAGATTTGTTTATAAACTTAAAAGTGATAAATGCAAATTTAGAGGAAGCAGTAATCAACGATTAATTGATGTTAAAAAAACTTTAAAGAATAAAAGTGTTTGTGAGTATAAAATAATATAAGGTATTAATTACCTTTATAAATTTCTTTGGTTGGTGTAGTGTCAACGAAACGGCTGATAACGTTATAACATGGTCAAATTACTAGAATGTTGATTGTTGCTAAAAGTGGAAATGAAACTATTCTTATTAATACTCACGAATCAAAAGGTATACCGCCACCTAATTGATAATCAAAAGTTGGCATTATTGTAATATTAACTATTTGTTCACCAAAGAATATTGTACAAATAACAGGCAACAAAATTCTTAGCATATTGTGAGAATTAATGTAAAGTATTTTTTTTTGCATCTTTGACATAATGTTTGCATATTTAATAATTGATGAATAATGTGTATTTTGTATTTCAAAAAGTTTTTTAGCATTCACATCAGTTTTTATATTTTTTTTAATTTTATAAATTAATATATTCTTTTGGACGCCATATATTTTTCTATATTTAAATTCAATTCAAAGTTTATGAATATATATTTGATACCTTATGACAAAATAAACTCATATTATGATTAATATAAGACCTACTGTTCCATCAAGAATCAAACAAATTTGCAAGTAAGTAAATACAACATTAATTTTTAAAATACTTAATGAAAAATTATGACTTGCAAGACTTGGAGTGAAATACAAATATAAATTAGTAAGCACTGTTCCAAGAATTCCAAACAAAGTTGTTAGAATCATCATTGAAAAAAGATTTTTTTTGCCAACAATAATATTACGAACTATTCCAGCGAAAAAACCATAAGCCAATGCGGCGATAAAATAACCATAGTGAAACATTCCAGCTGTTAATAATACAGTCATGATATCAGTGATTCCACCAATAAAAATACCTATTATTGGTCCAAATACCAATCCACCTAGTTTGATTAATATTCCTTCGATCAAAGAACGTCAAGAAGGATATACGCGGAATAATAATCCCATCAAACCAGAACTTAAGATAGTTAATAAAAATATGATCGAAATAGACGTTGCTATGATCATACTAATATTTGTAATTTTTTTAGGAGTAAGACGAGAAAACACATTATATGATAATCGATATCGATATCAAAGGTAAATCTTCTTAGTGAAAGAAAATACTAAATACAGAATAACAAAAGTGAAAAAACCAGTTATAGCAATTTTGTCATTCAAAGTAAATAAGTTAAATTTCATTTTAACTAGCTTTTTTTGTTATTTTACTTAAACGATAAGATTTTGTTTTACTATAAGGACGTGTTTCAATAAAAGAAACTTCATCGCCATCCTTAGCTTCACCTTTTTCATCATGAACGTGATATTTTTTATGAGAAATTACCAATTTTTTAAGCTTTGCGTGCATAAACTTAGTTTCAACTTTAACAACTATAGTTTTTTGCATTTTAGTTGAAACAACAATACCAACAAACGTTTTACGATTTAATCTATTTAATACTTGTGCCATTAATTACTACCTCCTTGTGTTTTACGAATTGCAGCTTTTTTAACTTTAACTTGACTAGTTTTTTTAACTGCAGCTTTCTTAGCTAATACATTATCTTCTGTTTTAATTATGCTTTTAACTTCTTTATCTACAACTTCTTTCACAGGAGCATTTGCATCAGCTTGTTGTTCAAATGCTTTTGGAGTTTCTTTCATTACTTCGTTTGCAGCATCATTTAGAGATTTTACTGTTTTATTTTTATTATCGTACATAAAAATTCCATGAGTACCAATAGTTAATTTAATAGAACGAGTTTTAAGAATAGTTAAAACACGAGCAATAGTTTTTCTAATTTCTGAAATTAGGTGTATTTTATTAAAATCACCAGTTTGTTTACGGAAACGGAATTCAAGTAATTGAAGTTTTAATCGGAAAACTAAAATACATAGTTCTTCGTTTGTTTTATTTAAAAGATCTTTATTTAACTTATTTGCCATTTTTTAATGTTTCTCCTTTCGCAACAACTCTACATAAAACATTAAGTTTGTTACCAGCTTTTCTTAATGCATCTCTTGCGATAGCAGGATCAACTCCGCAGATTTCAAACATTATAGTACCTTTTTTAACAACAGCAACGAAATATTCAGGGTTACCTTTTCCTGAACCCATACGAACTTCAAGTGGTTTTTTAGTTATTGATAATTGTGGAAATATTCTAGTTCACATTTTACCAGTTTTTCCTAAAACTTTTGCTAAAACGATACGAGCTGCTTCAATTTGATTACCTTTTACTCAATTACCAGTTGTAGCCATTAAACCAAACTCTCCAAAAGCAACATATTTATTTCCTTTAGCTTTTCCATCATAAGATGTACGGTGCATTTTTCTATATTTGACTCGTTTAGGTTGTAACATTATTTAGTTGCTCCTTTCTTATCATTTGGTCTATTGTTGTTGTAACCTCTTCTAACTGGAGCAGCATATTTAACAGGTGTAATTTGATTATTTAATCCTTTTTCAAAAATTTCACCACGGTTAATTCATACTTTAACTCCAATAGAACCTTTAGGAGTTTGAGCTATTTCGTGAGCGTAATCTAAATCACAACGGATTGTTGATGTTGGAATAGTTCCTTCACTATATCATTCAGTTCTTGCCATATCAACTCCATTCAAACGTCCACCAACAACTGTTTTAACTCCTAAAGCCTTTTGAATCATAACATTTTTAATAGCATTTTTTTGTGCAACTCTGAAGGGAACACGGTTTTCAATATCGTCAGCAATCTTTCTAGCAACAACTCTTGCAGATCATCAAACGTTTGAATATTCAACTGGAACAAAATTTATTTTAACACTACGTCCAACAATTTTTTGAATTTGATTAACTATTTTTTTGTTTGTTTCATCATCAAATAAACCTAATTGACCACAGTAAAGTAAAACATCAATTGTTGATTTTCTTTCTTTATCAAAACTATTTTTGCTTGTTTTTCTTTCAATTTCAATGTTAACAATTTGTGAAGCATTAAAATTAGCATAGAAATATTTTCTAATTTTCTCGTCTTGAACAAGCATTTTTGATAAATCTTTATCTTCAAAACCACTTCAACGAGAACTTCAGTTTCTATTAATACCAGTACGGAAGCAAATTGGGGATGTACGTTGAGCCATTATTTATTTCCTCCTTCTTCTTCTTTTTCGATATTTGCCGCAATCTTAATTTCTTCTTTAACAGGAACAGCTTCAATTGTTTTTTTAGAAGTTTTTATTTCAGGTAGTTCTTTATGTTTAATTACTTGTGTTTTATGAGTAGTTGCGGTTTTAATTACTTTTTTTGCAACTTTTGTTTTACCATTAGGTTTTTTATGTAGTGATAATTTATCATTGATGTCATCACTAACTGTTATAGATAAATGCGAATGTCGTTTTCTTAGTAAAGATGCTGAACCTTTAGCTTTTGGCATTGTTCGTTTAACGATTGTACCTTGGTTAGCAAGAATATCAAGGATGTATTCATTTGCAATGTTCATTCCGAAGTTATTTGTGCCATTAGCAACAGCAGAGTTTAAAAGTTTAAGAACGATAGGTGCACCTTTTTTATCTAAATTAAGTAATATAGTTTGTGCTTGCATTACAGTTTTACCTCTAACTAAATCACAAATTAAACCTAATTTTCTTGGAGAGATAGCGATTTGTTTTTGAATTACAAAAGATTTCATTATTTTTTATCCTCCGTTTTTGCTCCATCGGTTGCTTTAGAATCAGCAGCTTTGTTGTTAGAAGAGTGGGTTTTGAATGTACGAGTTAAAGCAAATTCTCCTAATTTATGTCCAATCATTTCATCAGTAACATATACATTAATAAAGTCTTTACCATTGTGAACACTGAAGTTTAAACCGATTCAAGTAGGAGCAATAGTACTACGTCTTGCTCAAGTTTTAATAGGCTTATTGCTCTTAGCAGCAAGTGCAGCATTTGCTTTCTTATCAAGAATTGGATCGACATATAACAACCCTTCGCTTCGTCTAATTTTTCCAGCCTTATGAATATAAGCCATATACAACTATTATATATAAAATATAATATTTTTAATGACTTTATATTACACTGATGATTATGATTTGTGTATGTACAAAATACAGGAGTTTAAACAACAAAATTATAAAATTATTGATGCCTCTGATTTTTTAATTAACGACTTAGTAGTTGCTTGTCAGCAAATATCGATGTTTGAAGATGAAACTAAAAAGGTTTATATTAATTGTTTTTTTCAAAAAAACGATGAAGCACAATTTAATGAGCTATTTTCGTCTTGTAATGATACTTTTATTCTTTCTACAACAAAAAAACCACAATCTTTTCTTGAATCAAAGATTATTAAGTTTACAAAAATGTCGAAAAAAAACATTGTTGATGAAATTGATAAGATTTTATTAAAAAATAATATCTCTTTCGAAAATGATACAACAAAACTAAAATTTTTATCAATTGTACAAAAAAATCCTTTAATTTTAAAAAATGAACTTAATAAATTAATTAATTTTTGTACAAACAAAATCATTGTTAATAATGACATAGATGTTTTAATTTCTTATTCAAATGAGGAAAAGATTTTTGAATTAGTAAAATGCATGATATGCGATAAACCTAACGCTTTAAAAATTTTAGATAACTTGTTATTGAACAAATTTACAGTGTTGGAAATTTTAGCAATTATTTCACCACAACTAATACATTTAAAATTAGTTATGCTGGCAAAAAAGAATAAAATTAATATTTTTTCAATACAAAAAGATCTAAATATTTTACCTTGACAAATCAAAGATATTGAAAATATTTGTAACAATACAACTTTACAAAACGTTAGCAATCTAATTGAAGATTTATTTTTGCTCGATTATAATATAAAAATGGATAAAACTCATCCATATTTGAATTTCAAAAAAATTATTTTAAAAAATGGTAAGTAAAACTTTTCTCAACAAACATGCCAATGCAATTAAACACAATTTAAATACAATTTTTGATAATAGTTTTCTTGCTCCACATATTGTAAAAAATAATGGTTTTAAAGAAATAATTGAAATTGAACTTAGTATTTTAAATACTATTGATCCAAAAGAATTTAAACCATTGATTGCCAAATACAATGAAGTTGCAAAAACAAAATTTCAACCTAAAACTTTAAAATACGATGAGGAATATGAGTATACAGACCAAAATAATTGATTAGTTTTGTATTGTAAAAATAATTTCAATATTGATATTACTAGTAAAAACCCTGTTGTTAATAATGAAATTAATAAGCAATTGAGTGTTGCTAACAATGACACTAAAAAACTTATGTTTTCTGGTGATGTTATCAGCAAGTCAAAAAAATTCTCAGACGATGTTCGATTAGGAAAAATATATTTGTATAAAACTAAACCAAGAATTGTTAAAATTTTAAAAATATGTTTTATGTATTGTTTTTTAATTTTTACCGTTCTAATGTCTTGTACAACCGCTGTTTTCTTCATGACTAGCACAGATAATTTTACAGCTATTGACCGTAATTCTTATGGAATTAGTGAAGGTGTTTTTTGATTATTGTTTTCTTTTTTTGCGTGAAAACCCACATATACAAATTTTATTAATTGATATAAAAAAAACAATGATAACTATCGTTATTATTTCCAATACGTTACTATTAGTTTGTTTTGTGTATTTCTTGGTGTGTTTTTTTTAACCGACATCTTAAGTATTGATGATCAATATCCTACAATTTTTCAAAAATGAATTCATGTTTTACTTACTACAAATGATTCATATGTTTATGATGTTACTTTAACATTATTTATTTTATACGCATCAACTATTTTCTTTTTTGTTGTATCTGTTATCATTATGATAATCGCTGTAAAAGCTAACCCTAAACAAGATAGTGAAAAAACTGCTAGAATTTTTAAAGAATATGTAAGTGATAAAGATGAAATTTCCAAAGCGTAATATTGAAACTATTGTACATAATATTTGTACAAAAAACAATATTAAATATGAATCATTAAGCGAAGGTTTTGTTTTAAAACTTTCACAAAAAAAAGAAATTAAATATATTTATGGATACAATTTTGCTTGCAATGACGTTAGTGTTTCTAAACTTTGTGATGATAAATCGGCAACTAGTGAGTTATTAGCAAAGCAAAAAATTCCTTGTTTTGAACATCACTTTTTTATGAGAGGTTTTTACAAAAAAACCGATATTATTAAACTGTTTAATTTATTAAATAAAAATGTTGTTGTAAAACCTAATACCGGCAGTAGTGGTGTAAATGTTTTTCATTGTACATCTTTGAGAAAATTATTTGACTGTATTAAAATAATTTTAAAAGAAAATGTAAATTTTGCCATCGCTCCATTTTATGATTATGAATATGAATATCGTATCATTGTTTATAAAAATTCTCCTGTTGTTATGTATAAAAAAATTCGTAATCATGACTGGAAACATAATTTATCTGTTGGAACAAACATAAGTGAAGATATAAGTGATACTGTAAAAAAAGAATTAATTAAATTTATTAAAAAAGTGACTGATGTGCTTCCAATCAATTTTTTTTCAATTGATATAGCAAAAATTGATTCAAAATATAAAATTGTTGAAATCAACAGTGGAGTTATGATGGAAAAATATAGTCAGTTTAATATAAAAAAGACTATGGAAGTATATGAAAAAGTTATAATAGATTTATTCAAATGAAATCAAAGATAAACCCTAAAAAATGTATTAGTTGTGGTGCTTGTATTTCTGTATGCCCAGTTGATGCAATTAGTTTTGACAAAAATAATAAAGCAACAGTTGATAAAAATAAATGCATAGGTTGTGGTGCTTGTATTTCTGTATGTCCGGTCGGAGCAACTTCTAAGGAATAAAAATTATAATATACTTTAATAAGTTATGAACTTTGCCATCATCGTAGACTCATCATCTGGAATTAAACAAAATGAATTTAAAAATGTTTTTGTTGTTCCAATGACAATTACAAAGAAAAAAAATACACAAAATTTTACTTACCAAGATGGTGTTGATATTACTCAAAAACAAATCTTTAAAGAAATGGAAGAAGGTGTTGTTTTCAAAACAGCTTCACCTATATTAAGTAAATGTAGTGATTTGTTGGAAGAAATTGCGGGTAAATATGATGAGATTTACATTTTACCAATTCCTATGAATATCTCTGGAACTTACAATCAATGAAAGTTATTATCTAGCGATTATGAAAATGTTTTTGTTTACAATCCAAAGGCACCTAGTTGGAATACTCGATGAAATGTATTAGATTTATTAGCAATGAAAGATATTAACCATGAAAAGGTTGAAAAGTATATGAATGATACTTATGGCAAAAACACCATGGGAATTGTTTTGAACGAGCTTAAATACGCAATTAGGGGTGGTAGAATTGGATTGGTTAAGGGTTTGATTGCTACTGCTTTAAAATTAAATATTGTATTAGATCTTACAGTCAAAGGGCTTGAGTATATGAATAAAGCCTTGAATGTTAACAAAATTTTTTCAATAGTTAGTAATGTTTGCTGTGAACAAATTAAATACAATGGTAATAATATCGATCGTCTTTGTATTTATATGAGCAAAGTACGTAATCAAAAATTTAAAACAGAGACTATTAAAAAACTTCTTATAGAAGGGTTTGGCTTTAAGGGAGTCGAATTTGCTGAATTACCAGCTGTAATTTCTGTTCATAGTGGTCCAAATTATGTTGGTTTTTCTGTTAGAGTTAAATAAATATGCTAACTGATAATATCAAAAAGTATTTCCCATGGTTTAAAAACAATAAATCATGAACTTATTTGGATTCATCTGCTACTTCATTAAAGCCACAATGCGTAATTGATGATGTTACATCATATTACGAGAAATATGGGACAAATCCACATAATTCTGATTCAAAACTTGCTTATGATTTAATATTAAAACTTAAATCTTGTAGACAAAATATAGCTAGTTTTTTTAATGCAAAAAATAATGAAATTATTTTTACAAGTGGAGCGACAGATGGATTAAATTTAATTTGTCAGAATTTAATAAATTGGTTAAAACCAAATGATGAAGTTTTGTTAAGCTATGGTGAGCATTCTTCAAATCTACTTCCTTGATTGATGAATGAAAAAACCAAAAAATATAAAATTGTTTATGCTAAAGATAAAAATAATTTTCCTAGTGAACAAGCATTTATTAGTTCTATAACTAAAAAGACTAGGATAATTTCTTTATCAACTACAAACAGTTTGTTTGGTGTTTCGATAAATATTAAAAATATTGTAGCAGTTGCAAGAAAAATAAATAAAAACATAATCATTGTTGTTGATGCAACTCAAACAGCTCCATCACAAGGTTTTGACTTTAAAAACACTGATGTAGATTTATTTGTTTGTAGTTCTCATAAAATGTTAGGTCCTAACGGAGTCGGAATACTTGGTGGTAAATTTTCTATATTAAATAAATTTACTTCTATTAAAATAGGTGGTGGTTCTGTGTCTACTGTGGAAAATGATAAAATTAATTTTTCCCCCATTCCTGAAAGATTAGAACCAGGCACTCCTAACGTTGAAGGAATTATAGGTTTTAATAGTGCTATTAATTTTATAAAAAAAATTGGAATTAAAAATATCATCAAACACGAAAAAGAACTTAAAAAATATATTGACCAAAAAATAATAAAAATTAAAAATATTGATTACCCGAGTTATGGAACAGATTTTCCTATATGTTCGTTTAATATTAAAGGCGTGTCTCCACAAGATCTAGCAAATTATTTAGGAAATAAAAAAATTATAGTTCGTGGCGGAATGAGCTGCGTAAAAATGATAAGCAAATTTGCATCGCCATCTGGATATGTAAGAGCCAGTTTTTATTTATATAACACAAAAAAAGATATTGATAAATTAATTTATGAATTAAAAAAATATAAACCAGGTAATGAGTTAAAAAATATTGTATAAATTATTTATAAAATTTTTGAAGTTCAGAAAAAATCTTTTTTTGAAAAATAAAAGCTTCAATGTTTGTTAAATTTCTGTGGTATTGTTTTTTGACATCATCAATTGACATTCCATATAGTCTTGAAACTTTTTCAAAGTAATCATTAAAATCTTTTTGTGTTACTTCGATTTTTAATTCAGAAGCAATTTTTTCTATGGCACAGACAAATTTAACATTTTTTTCAGCAGTTTTTAACAAACCTTCCTTATATAATTTTTCATCAGTGTAACCTAGAGATTTTAAATATTCTTCCTTAGAAACACCAGCTTTTTTAGCAAGGTTTTCTGTTTCATGTTCTATCTTATGTTGCTCATTATTTAATAAAGCTTTGGGAAAGTAAGAAATTTTTGTTGTTTTAATAATTTCTTCGCTAATATTTTTTTGAAAGTTTTCAAAAACTTTATGTTTTTTTCAATCAACTAATTGTTTTTTTAGATATTCTTTAAAATCTTTTTCTGTTTTAACATCAGACAATTTGAATTTTTTAAAATAAAATTCATCAAAAGTTGGTTTAGTAATTGTACTAATAGAGTTAATTTTAACTGTGAATTTCACTTCTTTATTAGCATATTGCTCATGATAATTTTTTGGAAATGTTAAAAATATATCTTTTGTTTCACCAATGGTGCAACCAATTAGTTGAGATTCAAAACCAGGGATAAATGAATTAGAACCGATAACTAGATCATATCCTTTTGCGCTTCCACCAGCAAATTCTTTATCATCTATATAACCAGTGAAATCGATATTAACAGAATCGCCATTTTCAACAGTTCCTGTTTCTTTGTTAGTTAGCATAATATCTTTTTTAATCATACGATCAAATTCGTGTTGAGTTTCTTCGTCAGTTACTTCTTCACTATCAAGTTTAATATTAAACTTTTTATAATCCGCAATTTCAACTGTTGGCATTTTTTCAAAATTTGCAGTGAAAGTTAATTTGTTTTTATTTATATCAATAATAGATATTTTGGGACTAAATCCTAAAAAAGAAGTATCTGCAGTTGTAGCAATAAAAAATTTAATATCGGTATTAATTACATTGTTTGCTGCTTTTGAAAAAACCTCTTTTTCATTTACATATTTTTTAATTTCTTGTAACGGTGCTTTTCCAGGACGAAAACCTGGTTTACGAAATTTTTGTGCATATTCTTTTAAAACATTAGCTTGTGCTTTTTGTCATTCATCCTTTTCAACCTCAAATTCAAAGGTTACAGAATCGTCATGTATGGTTTTTTTTAATTCCTTCAATGCCATTGTAATTATTATATAATAATAACAAATGGCGCTTGTCTCTTGTATTATCCCTGTTCATAACGTTAAAGTTGCATATCTTTCTTCTACTTTGAATGATTTACGTAAACAAAAATTTCAAGATTTTGAAATTATAGTTGTTGACGACGCTTCTACTGATGAAGAGTGTATTCAATATCTACGAGCATTAGAGATCAATCCAAAGATTAAAGTTATATGATCTAAAGTTACTCATGCAGAAAAACCACATGGGGCTGGTTTTCCTAGAAACATTGGTTTAAAAGCTGCAACTGGTGAATATGTAGCTTTTATTGATGCTGATGATTTTATGCATCCAGATTATCTGCAAACTCTTGTTGATATGTTCAGAAAAAATCCCGGTCTTGAAATAGCTGTTATTAATCATGCTCGTTGGTTTGAAAAAATTAATACTTATGAAATGAATCAAAAAATGCTAATTTCTCCTGGGGTTATTAATTGTAATAATTGACCTCGTGTAATCGAAGTTAATGGTTCAATGTGAGCAAGAATGTGCCTTCGTTCATTTATTTCACGACCTGAATTACTTTCATTAGAAGACGTTGACTATCAAGAAGATATGTGCTGATGAATGATTGTGTGTTCAAAAGCAACTAAAATTTTAGTTGAACAATCATATATTTATTACTATTATCGTATTCGTGATGAAACAGGCAAGGAACATCCTGTTGAAAAAAAAGAAACTTCTATTAGAACTTTCTTTAATGGTTCAAGAGAAGTATGAGAACGTATTAAAAATGATAATAGTTATATTAGTAATAATTTTAAGCTTTTATATGATAATGCTTTTGTGTTTAAAATGAAGTATGTTCTTTCTTTTGGTTTAAAAAATAATGATGAATTAAATTTACTACGTAATGATCCTAGAATTAAACCTACGTTGGATGCTGTTGACAAATATATTGCTGAATTCATTAATAAAAGAGATTAAATTAATTTGATAAATTTTTTGTAAGCGTTGTAGAAACTGTTCAATTATCTGATGCAGATGATGGAAGGCCACAATATTGTTTTAGATGTTGTAGCACATCGCTTGGATTCACCGTTCCAGTAACGGTTAAAACCCCTGTACTACTAATATTACGAAAGGCGTTGTCTCCATTTTGAAATCAAGCAGATGGTAATTCAGAAAAATTAGTTAAATTTATTTGGGAAATATTACGACAAGAATCAAAACTTGTAGCTCCAAGTGTTGAACTATTGTTTGAAATATTTAAAACAGTAAATCCTGAGCATTCTCGGAAGGCATTATTATTAATTATTTGCACATTATTTGGAATTGTCAGACTTCCAGTTAGATGTCAGCAACCGTAAAATGCTGAGTTACCAATTTCTATTACATTGGTTCCAATTGTTAAACTTCCATTTAAACTAGTACAGTAATAAAATGCCTGATTTCCAATGCCTGTCACACTATTGGGAATATTCACATTTCCGGTTAGCGCACTGCAAAAAGCAAACGCATATGCTCCAATATTTGTTACACTATTTCCAATAGTCAAATTCCTATTAAAACTTGTACAGCTTGCAAATGCATAACCATCAATACTTGTCACACTATTTGGAATGTTTATATCTCCAGTTAACTTTCCACAACTAGAAAAAGCACAATAAGGTATACTTGTCACACTATTTCCAATAGTCAAATTCCCATCAAAACTTGTACAATTTGCGAATGCGTATGTTCCAATACTTGTCACACTATTTGGAATGTTTATATTTCCAATTAACTTTCCACAATTATAAAAAGCATTATTTCCAATACTTGTCACACTATTTCCAATAGTTAAATTCCCATCAAAACTTGTACAATTTGCGAATGCATTATTTCCAATACTTGTCACACTATTTGGAATGTTTATATCTCCGGTTAACTTTCCACAACTAGAAAAAGCACTTCCATCAATACTTTTTACTCCATCAGGGATAGTCAAACTTCCGGTTAGCCCACTACATGATAGAAAAGCATTTTGTGATATTTTCATAAGTGGCACTCACATTGCAGCAACTGATGACCATATTTTTGAAGGAATAGATAAATTTTCCGCTTTATAAGAAGAAGACGAAGTAATTGTACAATATGATGGATTCATTGCTTCACCGGTAAATGATACTGTAACGGAACCAGAAATCATACCATATCAATTTGAACCATTCGCAGTACCGCACATTGTTGCTTCATCTGTTGCATAAATATATCCATCGTTGTTTGTGTGGTACACTTTTGTGGTTTTAACATCAGTTATTGTTGCATCTACTGTAAATGAAAAAGAAGAACCATAGGTAGGAAGAGAAGATAAATTGTAATAACTAGGATTAAAATTTATGCTTGTGTTGTTGGTTATATTAATGCTAGATTGCATTAACCCTAAACTATATTCAGTAATTGAACAATTAACTTCATAGTCATCAAAATTTATTGAATCATTATTAATTAAAACATCAATATTTTGACTAATTGGTGTAATCGAATCGTTAATTACAATATCACAATTCCCTAAAGAAAAAATCGGATCATCATTAGGATTATCACCACTATTGCCTCCACCACATTGATTTAAAAATAAAAGTGGACTAGTCATTCCTAGCAAAAAAGACGTCGATCACAATATTAAAAGTTTAATTCGGTGTTTGTGTTTCATGTAAATTTATATAGAATAAATAAAAAAAATATTTTTAGTTGTTGTTTAGTTTATTAAATATTTGTTTTTTATTTGTATTCATGATTTTATTATAATTAGTCAATTTTAAATAATATTTTTATATTTTTAATTTGTTCGATTGAAGGTACATTTTTTTTAGTAATTTTGTAAGGAATTTTTAATTCTTCATATTTATGCTCTGCAAGTAAATGTAATGGGAGTATTTCAAAACGTTCCAAATATTTAGTGTTATTAATAATTTTTTTAATATTTGAAATGTTTTTAGGTTGATCGGTCAACCCGATGCCATATACCATTCTTACCCAATATTTGTGATGTTTTTGTTCTAAATACTTAATTAAGTTTAGTTCTAATGTTTCTGATTTTTGAGTAATAATTTTATGATATTTTTTTATAGTGTGTTTAATATCGATTAAAAATAATACTTTATATTTTATAAAAACATCGAAAACACTAAGTTTATTATGAAAACCACAAGTATCAATTGCAAGACTAATTTTTAAAGAAAAGCATTTTTTAGCAAGTTCACAGCAAAATTCATAATGTAATAGCGGTTCTCCACCGCTTATAGTGATGCCACCATTTTTGTAATATGTTTTGTTTTTTAAAAAATCTTTAATTATTTCATCAACTGTAATTTTTTTTGTATTAATATTAAAAAATGATTCTGGATTATGACAATAAATACATCTATAAGGACAGCCAGAAAGAAAATAAACAGTTCTAATACCTGGACCATCAACTGTTGAAAATGATTCTTTCTTTATATAAGAAGCATTCATTTATTCAGGTTTGTTAGTAGACTCTTCATTAGCAGCGGCGGCTTTTTCTTCACCAGAAGAAGTAGCAGCTTCTTTTTCTAATAATGTCTCATGTTTAATTTCAGCATTATGTTTTTCATTTACAGCGGCTTTTTCATCAGCAATTGCTTGTTCAACACTTTCTGCTTGTTCGTTTAACTCTAAAGCAATTTCTTTATCTTCCAATTTTAAATTTTCTTCTTCTATTTGTTTTTGAATTTCTTTAGTAATTAAGTCATAAGAAACTGATTTGTTTGAGTTTTTATTACTTGTTTTAATTACTACTAATCCTTTTTCAGGTCCAGGGATAGCACCAGAAACAATGATTATGTTATCCTCTGGAATAATCTTAACAACAGTTAAATTTTGAACTGTAACTGTTTCATGTCCATAATGACCGTGCATTTTCTTTCCTTTATAAACTCTTTGAGGAGCAGAACCACCACGACCAAAAGCTAAAGAACCTTGATAACGGTGTGGAAAACCGTGACCATGACTCAAAGGACCAATTTTAAAGTTTCATCTAAAGATTGCTCCGGTAAATCCACGGCCCTTTGTTATTCCTTGTACATCTACATATTCACCAGCGTTAAAAGTATCAACAGTAATTTTGTCGCCAACATTATATGTTTGTTCAACATTTGAAAAAGATTTAATTGTTTTTTTTAATTCAACTCCTGCTTTTTTAAAAATACCTTTGTGTGGATTATTAACTTTGTTTTCTTTCGTAGAACCATATCCTATTTTAACATTGTTATTTTTGTTTTCTAAAACAACGTTTGGTTCGGCGTGAATAACAGTACATGCAATTGCTTTACCTTTGGTATCGAATAAACGAACCATACCTATTTTTGTTCCTAAAATATATTTCATAATTACTTAATTACAACCTCCACACTTGATGGTACTGAAATTTTTTTTAGTTCATTTAAAATTTCACTTGATCCAGATAAAATAATTAGTCTTTTGTGTGTACGACGTTCAAATTGTTCCATAGTGTTTTTGTGAACAAATGGATCACGCAAAATTGAAAATACTTCTCTTTTAGTGGGTAATGGGATTGGACCATCAACTTTAGCATTAATTTGTGTTGCAACTTCTAAAACTTTTCTAACTGTGTTTTCAAGAACAGCAACGTCGTATGAAAGTAGTTTTATTTTGTACACATTATTAGCCATATAAGAACAGTCGTATTTGATAATACAATATATATTATATTGAATTATTTATTATGTATCAAATTAAACCCAATTAGTTGGTAAACCTAAGCTATGTAAATAAGGATAATAATTGCTTTGATGTCAGTTACCTGTAACACTTATAGTTCCAAAAGTACTTAGGTTGATAAATGTAGCACTTCCAGTTCAAGATGGTTGAGCGGAAAAATTAGTAAAATTATATGACTAACATATGAACAGTATTCAAATGCTCAATTGTCAAGGTATTCCACTGTACTAGGAAGTTAATAGTAATGCAAAAGTTTAGTATGTTTCATTATTTTTATTATGTAAAATAACTAAAAATTAAACAGCAACGGTCCAATCGCTTGGCAAACCTAAAGTTTTTAAATAACTTAAAGCATCATTAGCATCTCAACCGCCAGTAACACTTACAGTTCCTGGACTATTTCAGTTCGTAAATTGTGAATATCCACTTTTGTTTCATGTTGGCTCGGCAGAAAAACCAGTTAAATTTATAGAAGAGATACTGCTACATGAAACAAAAGCATAGTTTTCAAGGTTTATTACACTATTGGGAATAGTTAATGTTCCATTAAGATTTTTACAACTTAAAAAAGAATTAGAGCCTATATATTTTACACTACTTGGAATATTCAAATCGCCAGTCAAACCAGTACATTGGTTAAATGCGGAAGTCCCTATGTCTATTACACTAGATGGGATATTTAAACTACTGTTTAAATTACATGAATCAAATGCTCTGCCACAAATAATTTTGGTTTTATTGTTTAGATTTAAAGATCCATTAGGATTATCTGTGCCTGTATCTGTGACATTGCTATACTTTCCTAAACAATAATATGTATCACCGTTTTTAATGTAATATACATTATCACTACTACATGATATTTTATTGTTTGGGTAGCCGTCTGAATATGCGGCTGTGAAATTAGGGCAATTTTTAAATGCTTGAGTGCCAATACTTGTAACACTATTAGGAATAATTAAATCTCCAGATAAACTACTGCAATTACAAAACGTGTTTTCTTCAATGCTTGTAATATTATCTGGAATAGTCAAATTACCATTTAAACTAGAACACCCATAAAATGCACTTCCTCCAATATATTTTAAACCACTTCCAAGTTTTAATTGTCCATTTAGTGAACCGCAACTTTTAAAAGCAGAGGGGTTAATATTCTCCACATTATCTGGGATAACTAAATCTCCAGTTAAACTAGAGCATCCGACAAATGCTTCTTCATTAATGTTTATCAAAGAACTTCCGGTAAATGATAGTGAAGTTAAATTTGAACAACTAGAAAAACATCTAAAACCTATATCTGTTACGCCACTAGGAATAGTTAAACTATTGTCTAATGCTGAACAGTATTCAAACGCTTCATTACAAATTATTTTAGTTTTAGGAAGCAGTGTTAATTGTCCACTAGGTTCAGTGTTAGTATCACTACTAATAACATTATCACTTTTCCCTAAACAATAATATTTTTCATCATTATTTAAATAATACACATTGTTTGATGAACATGATATTTTATTATTAGGAAAATCATCACTTGCACCTTCAATTAATCCAATGCAATTGTAAAAAGCTCTAGACCCAATATCGTTAACTTTATTTCCTAAAAATATACTAGTAAAGCTTGTGCAATCTTGAAAAGAACTAATGCCAATACTTATTACATTATTGGGAATAATTAATTGCCCTGTTAAATTAGCACAATTTTCGAACGCTTTTGACTTGATCTGTGCAACTTTGTTTCCTATAGTTAATTTTCTATTAAAACCAGTGCAATTTTTAAAAGAACTATCGCCAATACTTGTAACACTATTAGGAATAATTAAATCACCAGTGAAACCACTACAACCATCAAAAGCGTTGTCTCCAATACTTGTAACATTATTCCCAATAGTTAATGTTCCATTAAGATTTATACAACCTTCAAAAGCATAACGACCAATTTCTTTAACAGTATTTGGAATAGTTAAATTTCCAGTTATCGTATTAATGTTTTTGAAAGCACCATCAATAGTTGTTAGAGTATATGGTTTATTATCTTGGGAATTAATGATACGGTTGGGGATTATCAAATTATTAGCTTCATATGAACGTACATTAGTAATACTTGCAGTTCCATCATCATAAAATAAAATTGCAGAAATATAGCTACTAGAAGAAATACCAGTGTATCCCTTCCAATTAGTACCTTTATCATTTCCAACATAATTAGAAGGATCATTATCTTCATCTGGTTGGTTATCACCACATTGGTTTAAAAATAAAAGAGGACTAAAGACCCCCCCAAGTATAACCGGAGATGATAATAATGCAAAAAGTTTAGTTTTGTTTTTCATTTTTACATTGATTATAGTTATAGTTTTTTTGTTAAAAAGTTTAAAAACAATTTTCCTAGTTTGCTTTGGTTGAGAATTTAAATGAAGCAAGTTTGTTATATTTTGCTTTTTTGCCTAATTCATCTTCTATTTGAATTAAACGGTTATATTTAGCAATTCTTTCAGAACGAGACATAGAACCTGTTTTAATTTGCCCAGTACACATGCCAACAACAAAGTCAGCAATAAATGTATCTTCTGTTTCACCAGAACGATGAGAAACAACACTTACTCAATTAGCTTTGTTAGCTGCAATAATAGTATCAACAGTTTCAGAAACAGTACCAATTTGGTTAAGTTTAATTAAAACTGCATTTGATCATTTGCCACGAATTCCTTCGTTTACTAAATCAGGGTTTGTACAATATAAATCATCACCAACAATTTGTAGTTTTTTTCCATATTGTTGAGTGAATTTAAATCAACCTTTTCGGTCGTTTTCACTTAACCCATCTTCGATTGAAATAATTGGGAATTTTTTCGTGAGAGAACCTAAATAATTAATCATATCTTTTGTTGAAATAACACCATTAGTTTTTGTTTTTAATTTTGCTTTAATTGCTTTAGCAAAAGTATATTTCTTTGTGTCATTATCATACAATTCACTGCAAGCTGTATCTAAAGCAAAAGCAACATCTCCTTTAATTCCAGGAATGTACCCGGCATTTTTTATTGCTTGAACCATTAGTGATAAAGCCTGTTCAGCATCTTTTAATAAAGGAGCAAATCCTCCTTCGTCTCCTTTTGATGTGTTGTAGCCGTTTTCTTTTAAAAGTTTAGCTAATGAATGAAAACATTCACTTGCAATACGACATGCATTTTTAAATGAAACAGCGTTAACTGGCACAAACATAAATTCTTGGAAATCAATAGTATTGTCAGCGTGTGCTCCACCATTAATTACATTAAGCATAGGGACAGGCATAATATATTTTTTGTCTTTATTTTTAGAAAAGTTTTTCTTAATATAAGCATACAATGGCATTTTAGAAACTAAAGCAGCACATTTCGTTACTGCCATACTAACAGAAAGAATCGCATTAGCACCTAAAACTTGTTTGTTAGGAGTGTTATCTAATTTAATCATAAAATTATCAATTTCACGTTGTTGTAAAACACTAAATTTAGCTCTTATTAATGCTTTAGCTATTTTATTATTAACATTACTAACAGCTTTAAGGACACCTTTACCCATAAAACGTGTTTTATCGTTATCTCTTAATTCAAGAGCTTCACGTTCACCAGTACTTGCACCAGAAGGAACCATAGCAACAGCTTCATATCCTTCATTTGTTTTAATTTTACACGCAACTGTTGGGAAACCACGACTGTCTAGAACTTCGTATGCGTAAATGCTTTTTATTAAACCAGATTTTTTTATTATTTTCATATTTTTATTATATAATATAGACACAATATACTGAAGACAGTAACGGAATTATTAATTCTTAAAAACGTTACCGAAGTATTATTTTAGTTATTGTAAACTTTTATATATGAAACCTATAATCGAAAATAAAATACAACAAGTTGAAGCGATAGTTTCTCAATTGAAAGAAGCTAAATCTTTTATTATTTTTGAATATTTAGGGTTGACTGGAAAAAAGGTTGCTGAATTACGTCGTAATTTACATAATATTAATGCTAAAATGTATGTTGCTAAAAATAATATTTTCGCTCGTGCTTTAAAAGAATGCGGACATGGCGATGAAATGGGAGAAATTGCTGGACCTTGTGCTTTAATTATTGCAAAAGGTGATGAAATTGTTCCTTTTAAAGAAATAAACACTTTAATGAAAGACTTTAAATTTATCCATTATAAAAATGGTTATTTAGAAGGATCAGTTGTTGGAATTGATAAATTATCAACTATTGCAAGTTTACCTACACGTGATGGTTTACTTTCTATGTTATGTTCAGTACTTCAAGGTTCTATTAGAAACTTAATGTACGGATTAAAAGCAGTATCTAACACAAAGGAGTAAAAATTATATATAATATAAATATGGCAAAAATAACAAAAGAACAATTAATCGAATCATTAAAAGAGATGACTCTTTTAGAAATCAATGATTTAGTAAAAGGTATTGAGACTGAATTTGGTGTTAGTGCTGCTGCTCCAGTTGCTGCTGTTGCTGGACCTGCTGTTGCTGTTGCTGCACCTACATCTGTTACAGCTACATTAGTTGAAGCTGGTGCTCAAAAAATTGCTATTATTAAACTTTACCGTGAATACACTAACTTAGGATTAATGGAAGCTAAAACTAATGTTGAAAAAGGTAATGTTGTTATTAAAGATGGAATTAAACCAGAAGAAGCAAATGATATTAAAAAGAAATTTGAAGAAGCTGGTGCTAAAGTTAAGGTTGAATAATCTTATATAACATATATTCTGTAGCAATCATTGCTCTTACATCATTTTCGCAATATATTTTTAGATTAGTAGCTATTTCTTTTCATTCATCATTGGTAATTAAATTAAAAAATCTTTTTGTCGATTCTTTTTGAGCTTGTGAACCATTTTGTATTAAATGTAGTTTTTTATAGTCTAAACATTTTACTTCATTAAAAATATCTGGGTATAGTTCATCTATAATAGGAAGTACTTTTTTTATAGAATAAAACCCATGATTTTTTTTAATTGCTATACTTACTGGTGTTTCTAAATTGAATAAATCAGCTAAGTCAAAAATGTTTTTTGTAATTACGTCTACTTTTTGTGCATATTCATTAGCATATGTTTTTTGATTGATTTTAAACAAAGCTTTCATTTCATTTAATCTTGATACTTCAAATGATTTATTGTAAACTATATAAATATATTGTGAACACATAGATAAATCTTTTGATGGAAGGATTGCATCAATTATTTGTTTATAAGAATCAAGATCAATTTGTTGTGGATCAATTAACACATTGTTACTATTAGATAAAACCTTATCGCCATGGTCAAAGATAACAGATACTTGGTTTACTGTTTGCATAAACGGTAGTGTGTTATCAATAACACGTGTAGCAAGATTAATAGATTCGAAATCAAAATATACTTTTTTTGTTTTTGATTTTAATGATTCGATTAAAGATACACTATTTTGATCAAAACCGCCTAACGAAAAATTATTTTTCTTTATAAGTTCAATATATCGACATCAAGCTTTTGTATATTTTTTAATATTTTCATATATTTGCTCTTCTGTTATAAAATTATTTTTATATAAATCCATTGCAAATTCAAATCTAAATAGTTTGCCAGAATAATGAAATGGTAAATATTTTTTTTGTGTCATAAAATATTCTCGTAGTTCGATTCAATAATCTGTTTGTTTAAATCAACACATTTTATATTCATCTGTTGGAACAAATGATGGAGATAAATTAATTTGTTGATTGAAAATTTCTTCAATTCTTTCATCAAAAGAAAATCTATTATTAATAAAATTAAAATTATCTAAAAATTTTAAATATGTTGTTTTAACTTCACCTCCCTTTTTATATTTAGACTCAGGGATATTTTCTGAGTTATAAATTAAGTCACTAAATTTTATATTATCTTTTCTTCCTTCTTTATACAAAGCTATTAGTTCAATATATTGTTGACTAAATTTTTCATACTTCTCTTTTTCAGTTTCGTTAACAGATGCTCCGTTTTTTGTTGTTGAAGCACAATCAACTAATACAAAACCAATATTATTTTTTTTATCCATTTTGTATTCTACAAGGCAAAGAAAAAATTTTTTAATTTTGGAGTTGAATAAAGAAGATAAAGTTTCATTAACAATAGTTGCTTGATATTGTATATCAACTAGATGCGCTGCTTTTGTTTTAGTGGTACCTTTAGTTTCAATCAAAATGTATTCATCTTTATATTTAATAAAAGCATCTGGTTTAGCTATTGCTTTATTTTTATAAATAAAAGTTGGTTGAAATAAAATAATATCTTCGTTTTGTTGAAGTAATTCTATTGTTTTATTTTGTGCTTCTTCAGCAGACATTCATTTTTTTTCATCAAAGTCAAAAATTGTTTTAATAAAACTATATTTGTCAGTAATAAATTTTTTTGAATCATGATCAATTTTATTACCTTCATATATTTTAGGATCGGCAGGATCAAAATTGACTGATGTTTGTTTTGTATATTCATATACATCAAACTCAGTTGTTTCTTCATCTTCATTTTCATCATCTACAAAATGTGAATAATTTTTAGTTTTGCTTTTTAATAAATCAATTATGTATTGAATAGGTAAGAATCATTCGTCTTTTGGACGGTAGAATGATTGTTGAAAATCGTATTTTCTTACATATTTTGGCTTTTTGATTTCGCTTGGCATTTCTTATTGGTTTTCATCTTTCATATGTGGAAACAAAAGAACGTTTCTTAAACTATCGTTTTCTGTAAATAACATACAGAATCGATCAAATCCAATTCCTAAACCACCAGTTGGAGGCATTCCATATTCCATTGCTGTAATAAAATCGTAATCTATTTCATTTGCTCAGGCTTCAGTGTTTCCATTGTTTTTTTCATTCATTTGTGATTGGAAACGTTCCAATTGTTCAATTGGATCATTCAACTCACTATATGCGTTGGCAAATTCTTTTTGTCCAATGAATAATTCGAAACGGTCAGTAAAGTTTGGATTGTTTATATTTTTTTTAGTTAAAGGTGATGTATCAATTGGATATGTGTGTACGAAAGTTGGTTGTATACAAGTTTCTTCACCATATTTTTCAAAAAATAAATTTAAAATATGACCAACTGTTTTTTGATGTTCTTCTACTTTAATTCCGTGTTTTTTTGCAATTTCCAAAGCTTCATTAACAGATGTGATTTTTTCAAAATCAATATTAGTAGTTTCTTTTACTATGTCAACCATACTTATACGTTTAAATGGTTTTGTAAGATCTATATCAAAACCTCTAAATTTCAAATTAGTTTTATCAAGTTTTTTTGCAGTAACTTTAAAAATATTTTCAGTTAAATCCATAATTTCTGGTAACGCAACATAAGCTTGGTATAATTCAAAACCAGTAAATTCTGGGTTGTGCGTAGCGTCCATTCCTTCGTTTCTAAAATTTCTTGCAAACTCATAAATTTTTTCAAAACCACCAACGATTAATTTTTTTAGTGGAATTTCGGGAGCAATACGTAAGAAGAATTCGCGTTTCAATGCATTATGATGTGTTGTGAATGGTTTAGCTGCTGCACCACCATAAATTGGTTGTAGAACAGGCGTGTCAACTTCTAAGAAACCTAATTCATCTAGATATTGACGTCAAATTGTAGATATTTTGCTACGGGTAACAAAGGTTGTAAGAGATTCATCATTAACAATTAAATCGATGTATCTTTGTCTGCTACGTGCTTCTTCATCGACAAGACCATGAAATTTTTCTGGAAGTGGTTTTAATGATTTTGATAAAATAACTATTTCATCAATGTTAACAGTAATTTCACCGGTGTTAGTTTTCATAGGTCTACCTTTAATACCAATAATGTCGCCTATGTCAATATTGTTATTAAAAAGATTTCAATATTTTTGATCAATATTTTTTTTATTAATATAAAATTGGGTTTTTCCATAAAAATCTTTAATTACACCAAATGTTTGTCGAATGGCAATTATACGGCCAGCAATTAATATTTCAGTTTTATTTTCATGCAACTCTTCTTTTGTAAATTTCTCAAAATCTTTTTTAAAAGATAAGGAATTATAATTTCGTTTAAAGTTTTGAATTAAAAACGGGTTGATGCCTTCATCAATTAAATTTTTAAGTTTATTTCTTCGCGAAATCTCTTGGTCAGTTAATTCTTTACTCATACACTTGCAATTTACTATTTTTTAGCTTCAGCAGAAACTTCTTTTTTACTTGCTTTAGAAACGTTAGTTGTTTTTTTAGCAGTCTTAACTTCTTTCTTAACAACGTTTTCATTAGCTGAAGTATTTACAATTGAAGATTCAGTTGCTGGAGCAGCAACTTTTGTATTTTCAGTATCATCTGCAACTAATTTTGTACCTTTAGCTAAAGTGATATAAGCAATTTTAGTTAATTTGCTAAATCCAGGTTTCATAGTTCCACTTCTAACATGTGTAGGTTTTTTTAATTGTGTAGATACTGCAACAGGTTTGTGACCATAAATTGAAAAGAAAGCAAGTTTAATATCGTGTTTTGTTGCTTCAGGATCAACAACGAAAGCATATTTTGGATTAGCTGAATTTTGTAAAGCGTAACTTTTTTCTGTTTGATATGATTGAATAATAATTTTTGTAAATTCCATTATTTATTTATCACCTTTCCAATTTTAACAATTGCTGAATTTTCGATGATGATATAATTGGCATTTAATACATCTCTTGTAGATACTTGATTTCAGTTTTTACTAGTAACATTTTTAACGTTTCGAGAACTTAGAAGTAAATTGTTATTATCATTAGCGATTAATAAAACTTTTTTACCATAAAAATTAAGTTTTTTTAATAATTTAGAAAAAATAGTAGCTGATGGTTTTGCTATTTTAGAATCTTCTAAAACAAAAATATTTTCATGGTTAGTTGTGAAAGATGATTTTAAACCAACAGCTGCTGCTTTATCATTTAAATATAGTTTATAGTTTCTTCCAGGTTTAGGTCCAAAAGAATTACCACCACCAACACAATTGCTTGCACGAATAGAACCCATTTGAGCACGTCCTGTATGTTTTTGAGGACGAGGTTTTTTTCCACCACCTCTAACTTCTCCACGCGTTAAAGTGCTAAGAGTGGCTTGACGTTTTCCAGCGTTCTCAGCGATAACTTGTTCAAACATACATTGTTTGTTAGGCTTGTCGATTAAAAGACTGTCAATTTCGATTGTACCGTTGCTGTTTCCAGAAATATCAATTATTTGATTAGCCATATATAAGTATTATATATAAATATATAGATATGAAATGTGATTCAAATACTATCTTTTAGTGTTATATGCGGTTAATTTTTGGAGATTATTATAAAATATATCCAATTCTTGTTTTGTGTTACATATGTAAGTAGCTATATAAACCAAATATTTCATATCAATGTCTTTTTTATTAAAGTTTTTCTCGATATATTTTATTATTTGCTCAAAATTATTTAATTCCGTTATCAATGCTTCACTGTCGATTTTTTCTACCAGTAAATATTTTTTGATTACATTTGGCAAAATTGTAATAAATTGATAATCAGAAAATGATTTTTTGCCATTGGCAATTATAAACATACGAATTTTATCGATATTGTCGCCAATTGACAAAATTTGTTGTTTAATTTTAGTAATTTTAGAATTCATAAGATTCTTAATAAATAGTGCAATAATAACGGTTACCGTACCTATTGGCATGATTATTTGCATTATGATGTCAAGATTAACTCCAAATCCATTAATGAAGTAAGCTTTTAGTAAGATATATGTGTTTTGGAAAATCATAACACCAATTAAATAATATAAATCTGATTTATTGATTTCAAAATCATTAGTTGTTACCTTAATTTTATTCCTTGTAGCATATTTTATGATGAATTTTAAAACATATAGAAAAATTCAATAGCAAATAACAACTAATGTAGATAAGAAGTTAAAAAAAGCAAAAACCAAAGTAAGGTTTACAATGAATTCTGTAATATTTTTAAGTGTAAAACTTACATATGTAAAATTCGAAACTGGAATCGGAATAATTCCTAATTTTTTATTTACATAGGTTGCATATAAATTTTTAAATCCATTAATAGCAAGCAATATCAATGCAACATAAGCAATTAAAAGTGTAATGAAGAAGTATGAATATGCAAGTGTGATATTATTTCAACGTGTGTTTCATGCATCAAGTGGCAAAGTTGATGAAGGTATTTTATTTGTTCCCGGAATAAAATACAATAAAGAGAAACCAATTAATGGAAAATTGTTTGGGTAATCTGTCCATGTAACCATTTGTCTATAAGCTTTTGCTAAATCATCAGTAGTAGATATATCTCCTGATCCAATAGCTTTTCTAATATCGTTAATAGAATAATAACTAACAGTTCCAACAACTATTGGGTCATTATGGTGCAAGCTTGTGTAATAATTTTTTTCATTAAAAAGCAAAATTAAAATAAAAGTAATTGCGATACACAGTAAACCTCATAAAATTCATTTGAATATTAAATTCCAATCAATTAATGATAATGGTTTTTTTAGGTTGATTTTCATATATTCTATGATTTATTTGGAATAATTTCCAATATTGGCAATATTATATGTTCTAGCAAACTCAATGTGTTGTTGCCTGCAACACTTACATATGAAAAATCACTTGCATTAAATCCAAGTGCTTTCATTGCAATAATTAGTTCTATTCCGCCAATAAATGTGTACACACCTTTTGTTGTTAGTTCTTTTAATTTATTTAATATTTGGTATGTTCCGTTTTGAAACTCATTAATTTCACACAATCCAACAGGACCATAAAACAAAACGCTTTTACATGTATCAAGTATGCTTAAATATTCATTAATAGTTTTTTGTCCGATATCTCCAATAACATTGTTTGAATGCATATCATGTATTAAAACTTCGTTTATTCCACTAATGTTTGATAAACTATCGGTTTCTAAAAAATCAAGTGGCATGTATATTTTTTTTTTAAGAATTAAAGATACATTATGAACTTCGTCAATTGTTCCCTCTTCATAATATGGAACATCAATATCATACATTTTTAAAAAAGTGAAACTTGTTATTCCACCAACCAATAAATAATCAAGGTGGTTGGCAGCAGAATAAATAGCATTAATTTTGTTGTAAATATGGCTTCCACCAATTACATAAGTTGTTGGATGCATTGAGTTAATTGTAAGAGTCTTAACGTTATCTAGTTCTTTTTTACACAATGGACCAATAAAACTTTTTTTAGGATAATATTTAGCAATCATGTATGATGAAGGAAGTTTTTTTTCTGCATCATTCAAAGAATCATATACAAAAAAATCGCACAAACTTCCTCAAAATAATGCTAATTGATCTGCGGCAACATTTTTAGGAATTGAGTTGGTATTTTCTAAAAATAAAACTTCGTTTTTAAGATTTTGTACAAGTTCAATAATTTCATTCGTATAATTTTGATCACAAAAAGTAACTTTATTGCTAATAAAAGTTTGTAAATGATCAGAAATAAATTTATTTGTTTTATTTCCATTTTCATTTAAAATGATAATTGAGCAATTCTCTAATAATAATTTTTTAATAAAAGGCAAATTTATTTGAATTTTTGTATCATCAATAATTTTATCTTCATATATTGGACAATGTAAATCAATGTGTAATAAAATTTTTTTGTTTTTGTAATCACTATCATAAATAAATTGTTTAGTGAACAAACTCATTTTTTAATTATACATATCGATTTTTATATAAAATACAAAATTTATATTGATGAATTTAAATAATTTGTTTTAACAAACGGTTCAGTTCTACAGAATATTCTAAAGGCAATTCTTTTGAAAATTCATGAACAAAACCAAGCACAAGTGCATGTTTTGCATCTTTTTCATCTATGCTTCTTGTGTTCAATAAAAATATTTTTTCTTTGTCTACATCTGTTATTTTAGCTTCGTGTTTAATAAAAGATGTATCATTCTCAATAACTTCAATAGGATATGTATTCGATTGTGAATCCTTATCCATAATAAGTGTGTCACAATTGACATCTATATAACTATTAGTTGCATTTTTTTTAATTATTGCACTTCCACGATAATTACAAACGCCACCATGAACAGCAATTGATTTAGAGATTATGGAACTACGTGTGTTCTTTCCAATATGAATCATTTTTGCACCCGTATCTTGCTTCATACTTTTTCCACTTGTTGCAATTGAAATACATCTAGCGCTCGAATTGTTGCCAGATAATATTGTAGCAGGATATTTCATATTTAAACCTGAACCAATATTTCCATCTATTCATTCCATATATCCGTTTTCTTCAACAAAAGCTCTTTTTGTAACTAAATTAATAACATTTGTACTTCAATTTTGAATTGTTGAATATTTAAATTTTGCATTTTTTTTAACATATACTTCTACAACAGCGGCATGTAGATTATTTTTATCATATATAGGAGCTGTGCAACCTTCAATATAATGTGCATAGCTTCCTTCTTCTACAATTATTAATGTTCTTTCGAATTGGCCAACGGATTTTGTATTAATACGAAAATATGCGTTTAAAGGTTTTTCTATTGTTATGTTTTTTGGAATATATAAAAAACTTCCACCAGATCATACACATGAATTTAGTGCAGAATATTTATTATCATTAACACTAACTAGTTTTGAAAAATATTTTTTAAAAATGTTACGGTGTTTTTTGTATCCTTCTTCGATACTGCAAAAAATTACTCCTTTTTCTTTTAATTCGTTTTCTAAATCATGATAAATGGATTTGGAATCAAATTGTTCGTTGATACCAGAAATTATTTTTGCTTCTTTTTCTGGTACTCCCATTTTTTTAAAAGTGTTTTTAATATTTTGTGGGATTTCTTCTCAAGATGTTTCTTTAGAAAATGGAGAGGAATAGTAAATATATGAATTAAAATTAAGTTTTGGTAAAATATCTTTTGATCATTCAGGATTTTTTAACAACAAGAATTCTTTATATGCTTTGATTCTGAAATCTTTCATTCATTTATCTTCTTTTTTAATTTCACTAATTTTATTAATTATTTTTTCATTTAAACCAAATGAAAACATATCGTTTGTATTTTTTTTATTCATAAAAATTAAAGAATAATTTTTTGTTTTTTGTGTAGATTTAATCCTTCAATTGATTGTTCATCTATTGGATCAAAGTTTGTTAAGAAGAATACGTTATTTTGTCCAACTTTAACTTTATATCAATATCTTATAATAATCATTCAAAATAAAACTGGTTTTACAACAAATGCAAGTGTTAAGATTGAACAAATAATTGAAACAATTAGACAAGCTACAGGAACAAGTAATACAGTTGATGAGAAACATAAAAAAATTAACATAATTCCTAAAACAACACTAGTTACATATATGAAATAGTTAACACAAATACTTTTGATTTCGTCATTGATTGCTGATCTTAAATTTTTATATGTATGATATTTTTGTTTAATTCAAGCATTGTTAATATCAGCAATGAAAAGAGTTGAAAATATTGCGTTGATAGTAATAAATAAACAATAAAATATTAAGAAGTTATTGTCAATGTAAATTTGGAATATTTCAATAATACATATAAATAGCATTGGCATAAAACAAACGGAAAGAAACATTGGAACAATAGAAGTTCAATTTAATCTGATTAATGCATACAATGACATAAATCCACCTAATATTAATGTTGCAATTATTAATGTTAATATGTCTGTGTTAAGGATTCCTGATGGTATTAATTGTAATATAAAATTAGAACCAAATCCACTTATTGTGTTAATTTTGCTATAAACAAGATCATATGAAAGTGATGTTGTAATAATTCAACAGTTTTGTTCTTTTGAAATATTGCTTCATTTAATTCCTGCATTAGCAAGATTATTTAAAATTGTTTGTGGGTCGGTATCTGTGTTTGTGAATATAACAATTTTGCATCCGCCAAGGAATTCATATGCATTATGGTTCCCTATTGTAAATAACAATACTATTCCAACGATAATTAAGCTTAAAATTACTCCTAATCCAATTAATTCTTTTTTAATACCAAATGAATTAAACTTTGTAAATCTTTTAACGGTTGCAAATGATGTTTCATTAACAACTTCGGTTCTTGTGGAAAAATCAAGTTCTGGTAATTTATTTTTATTAAAAATATATTCAATATTCTTTTCATTTTGTTTGTTTCAGAATAAAAGAAGAGAACTTATTGCTCAAATAAACATAATTCCTAATGAAAGCAAACTATATATCATTAATGAAACGCCAAAATTAACTCCTGATAGTGTTCCAAAATAAAGGAATACTGCGCCAATTATTATTGTAATAAAGTGTAAATCAAGGAATTGTCATATTCCTTTACTTGCACCTTTTTTCGCTGCATTCAAAACAAAGTCATTTTTTGTTGTATGTTTTTTCATTCTTTGCATAATCGCTAAAAACGCCGCAGTGCTCATAACTATTCCAGCAATAATTCCAAGTAATAGACCTATTGAAATTATTTTTCCAGCAAGTGTTAAAAAGAATATTGAAAATCCAAACGTACTATACAAGCTTCCAAAAAATAATAAGCCAGGTATTCTATAAAGTAATGAAACTAAAATTCCAATAGCTACTAAAATTATTAATATCCCAACGAATATACCAATTACTGGGTTTGAAATTATTCAACCATTACTTAGTTTTCTATCATAAGAAAATATGCTGTGATGTGAGATTAAATCTGTAAATAATGAGCCAGGACCATACATAGATGATGCATCGTTTCATCTTCATGTATTATCTTCTCTAATTACATTAAATTTCATTGGATTAGCCATACGATCTTTACTGTTTCCAACTAAAAGAGAGTTGTGCAATATTTTAAAATCATAATTACTGTATGTTGTAATTTCAGCTCCGTTATTTCCCAAAACAAATCAGTTACCAATTTTTGTTTCATCAGATTTATCACCAGAATCTAAAGGGTTTTTATCAGGAAAGAATGAAGTGAAATTGCTTTTATTAATAATACCAGCGATATATGGTTTCATTCAATCTCAACCATAATCACTTGAAAATGTTTTATCATCAGAAGCACCAATGCCAGCAGGAATAGAAGCTGAACCAGAATTATAAACTTGTGTAGAACGGTCAGCATCAATTAAACGATAAAACAACGCATCGTTATTTTTTTCATCTTTGTATCAATTGCCACCGTTTTCATAACCGTTACATGAATTTGTAGCAACAGTAGATGCAAAGTGTTCACCATTTTGGATCTTATCAAAGAAATCATTAAGGTCTTGTGCATATGGTATATATTCATTTTGATATGAAAATAATGAACCTTGTAAGAAGTTCATTGAGTTAGGTATGCTTGTAGCACTACCTGTTACTTTTTTAGCTCATGAAGTTTCATCAGAACTTAAAAAGTAGTAACCTTTTTCATATGAATAAAATTCATTAATGTTATCATCAGATGATGAAGTAAAATTACCATAGTGAGCAAAATAGCAATTTAAAATGTAGTGCATTCTAGAAATTAATGATTCTTTATCACGAACGATATAAATTTCTGGTGTTGCAGAATTATCATCATTCACACTACTATCAACTTTTTTCATAAAGTATTCATAGAAATCATTTCAATTCTTTTTTGAAATTAATTTTTGATCAGTTGTACTTGATGAGTCAGAAAGTTTAAGAACAAGTTCGTTTTTATTTTTAACTTGTGAGATTTGACTATCAGAAGTAATTAAGTTTGAAGAATTGAAAATTACACCACTTGATTGACCAGCATTGGTGTTAATGTCTTGATTTGCTTTTGAAGTATCAAGGTCAACAATAAAATCAATGTCATTAGAGTTCATTGTGTTAAACAATGTTGTCATTCCTGGAATGTCTTGTTTTGTATCTTTATCAGCATTTGGGTCGTTTGCTGGAACACCACGCTCAATAGGAATTGAAAAGTTAAGGTATCAATTGTTTGTTGAATCTTTGTCAACATAAACATTTGAATATGTTGGAATACCTTTATATTGTAAATAATTACTGAAATCCTTAGCAGTTTCTTCTGGTGAATGTTCATCTACAACATCAGAATTAAGTTGGATACGGTATGCATTGGTTTTTCCAAATTCATCTGATAAAACATAATTTTTACTGCTTTGTCAAATACAAACAGAAGAACCAGCAACTAAACCAGAAATTAACAATACCGGTGTTAAGAAATATAATGTTTTTTTTAGACTTTTCATCTGCTATATTTATTATAATAAATAATACAATGAAATTAATTATTGGACTTGGCAATTTTCCTAAACAATATGCCATGACAAAACACAATGTTGGTTTTCAAGTAATAGATGAGTTTTGCAAAAAACACAATATTTCTTTGGACAATGAAAATTTCAAAGGTATATTTTATAAAACACCTGACTACATTATTGCAAAACCATTAACTTTAATGAATTTATCTGGATTATTTGTAAGAGAAGTAATTAAATTTTATAAAATAAATATCGAAGATGTTTTAATTATTTATGATGATATAAATTTAGACATAGGTTTATTAAAACTTAAAACTTCTGGGACTTCGGGTGGACAAAATGGTATCCAAAACATAATTGACTTGTTAGGAACTGAAAAAATTAAACGTTTGAAAATTGGTATTGGAAAAAATAAACAAGGTATTCTTGCTGATTATGTTCTAAGTAATTTTTCTAAACAAGAACTAACTTTATTAAAACCAATTTTTATTAAAACAAACGAAATTATTCATGAATTTATTAAAGATGAAGATTTCAATAAAATAATGACAAAATGAAATTAAGAATTAACTTCTTAAATCTAATTTTTTAACAATTGCACGGTATCGTTCAATATCGATGTTTTTTAAATATTGCAATAGACTACGTCGTTTACTAACTTTTTGATATAAGCCTCGTTTAGAAGAATAATCAGTTTTTGCAACCTTAACGTGGTCAGTGATATTTTTAATATCAACAGATAAAATAGCTATTTGATTTTCAATTAAACCAGTATTATTAGCATCACCAGAAATTTGATTCATAATATCTAACTTAGCTTTTTTAGTTATTGCCATATTATTATTATAATAAAATTAATGTTTTCTCGTATCTTTAAATATTCTTTTATCAACCTAATAAAAACTAAATCTGTATGATTTTTTTTTGGTATTAATTTATCTATTACATTATTGGTAGGAGTAGTTCTTCCAATATTTATTGAAGGAATGCGAGACTCTTTCACTTTTACAATGGTAGCAAATGTTATTTTCTCAATCGTTGCTTTGCATACTTCTATGATATCTGAATCTAATTCAAATCCAGAAGAAAGAGTTTTTATATTAGCTCGTCCAGTTACAAGAACTGTGTATTTATGATCAAAAATTTGTTCTTCATTAATTGTAACTCTTACGTTAGGTTTATCTTTAACATTAATATGATTAATATCTTATTATACATTAACACCTAACTCATTTAATTGAATTGACTTTACTTCAAACGGACCAGTTATATTGTTTCAATATTTTGCTTTTGCATTTTTTACAATTTTTTGTATTATTTTATTTTCAACTTTTTTTGGAACAATATTTAGAAGCTTTTTAAAAAACAAAGTTTCTTCAATAATAGCTATGCTTTTTGTTTTACTAATATATATGGTTACTGACATCCTTAGAAGTTTAAATGACACAGTTAAAAATATTAGTGATATTAACTATATGCATTTAATATATTTGTATTACCCTGCTTTTATTTTTTTACCAGTTACAGTTATTTTGGCTTTAATTGGTTTTAAATTAAACGAAAGGGAGGATATACGAATATAAAACCAGCTTTAAGTGTTGTCGGTTTAAACAAAGTCGCTTCTGATAACAAGCAAGTTTTGCTTAAAGATGTGTCTTTTGATATTCCACATGGTTCACTGACTGTTTTAATTGGTGAAAATGGAGCTGGTAAATCAACTATTATTAAATCAATTATTGGTTTATATACATATAACTCTGGAAAAATTTTTATTGACGGAATTAAAGCAACTGATATTAAATCACACTTTAAACTAAGCTATATACCAGAAAAAGAAAACTTTCCAAATGTTTCTGCATCAATATTTTTAAAAGAAATGGCTAATTTGTATAACGTTGATAATAAAACATTTCAACAAAAGACTAACTATTTTTCTAGATTGTTTGAAATTGATAAAAAATTAAATCTACGATTACCTAAAATGAGTAGTGGTCAAAGAAAGAAAATTATGATTATGCAAGGTTTTTATAACGATGCAGTTTTATACATTATGGATGAACCTACAGAAAACCTTGATCCTCAAAATCGTCAAGTTTTTTATGATGAACTTGCAAAACTAAAAAAACAAAACAAAACTATATTAATTTCTACACATAATTTAGATGAAATTGCAAAACACGCTGATCATATAGTTGTTGTTGACCATGGAAAGATCATCCATTCAGGTGAAATAAAAAATAGCAACTATCTTTCTGAAATGTATTATTCTTTTAAGAAAACAGGTAATGTTGATGTTTTTAAAAAAGAAATGAATAATTCGTCACGTTTTGAACATTTATTGCAAAATAATTTGATAAACGAAGATGAATATAAAGTGCTTATGAAAAATTTTAAGAATACGAAAAATACGACAAAGAAATAATTTATTTATTTTTTAATTTTACTATCTAAATTTCCGCTTTTTTTATAAAAAAATTAGTGATTTTTACATTTTTTTCTATTTGAATGCTAATTATATGTGGTATGGTTAGTTATATTATCGCAAAAATAGTTTCATTAAATAAAAAAACAATTACTGTTGAACACAATTATTGTGGATACAGTATATTTGTTCCAAATATTAATGAATACGAAATCGGAAGAATTAAAAAAATTTATGTTTATAAAACACTTAGTTTAAATTCTTCAAAAAATAAAATTATTGAAGAAATGTATGGTTTTACAAATTACGAAACGAAAGAATTGTTTTTAAAACTATTGCTTGTTCAAGGTATAGGTTGTCGTACTGCAATTAATATTTGCAATAATGATATTCCAACATTAAAACAATTAATAAACAATCGAGAAGAAGATGCTTTATTAAAATTGAATGGTATAACTCCTAAAATATTAAAACAAATGCTTGAAACTATAGCTTTTGATGATGCTGGTCCTACCATAACAAGTACCACTCCTGATTTAGTTAGAGCATTGAAAACATTAGGGTATGGAAAAAAAGATATTGAAAATGCAATAAATAATATTGATATTTCAAAACAAGATTTATCTGAATTAATCGCAGATGCAATTAAACACATCGCTGCATCATGTCATCTTGCATAAGACCCAATAATTTTAATGATTTTGTTGGCAATGAAGAAGTAAAAGAAAATTTAAGAATTTTTATTGAAGCAGCAAAAAATGATAATCGTCAACTAGATCATTGTTTAATATATGGTCTACCTGGTACCGGAAAGACAACACTTGCGATGATAATTGCAAATACTCTAAATGCTAAAATAAAAATTTTGCAGGGATCAAATATTAATAAAAATGTTGATTTGCTAAATGTGTTACTAAGTATCGACAACGGTGATGTTATTTTTATTGATGAAATTCATTCTGTAAAACCTGAAATAATGGAATTGCTTTTTAGTGCAATGGAAGACTTTGCAATAGATATAACAATTGGTAAGGATTTTAATACTAAGGTAACTCGAATGAAAGTTCCTAATTTTACTTTAATTGGCGCAACCACTAAATTTGGGAAAATTCCGATGCCATTAGAAGAACGTTTTGGCATAATAATTAATTTAAAAGAATACGATATTGAAACATTGAAGTTATTGGTTAAACAATATGCAAAAAAAATAAATTTAGAATTAAATGATGATGAAATATTTAAAATTGCTAGTAATTCAAAAAACATTCCAAGGAATGCAATCAAAATTTTAAAACGCGTTTATGATTTTAAGACTTATGATAAAAATTTAAATATTGATGAAATATTAAAAAAAATTAAAATAATTATTAATGGTCTAACATCTGATGATTTTACATATTTGGAAACAATTAATAAACATGATAATCCTATTGGGCTTAAAACTATTAGTGATATCATAAACGTTGACACAGAAACAATTGTAAATAAAATAGAACCATTTTTAATAAATAACGGTTATATTGCTAAGTGTTCGAATGGACGAAAAATTACAAATCTTGGGATCAAAATGTTAAATGTTTATAATAAAAACAATGGCAAAAAAACATTCAATAAAGTTTTATAAGGCATCATTATTAATTACATTAATCACTTCTTGTTTGATAACAATTTCACTACTTCTTTTAATTTTAGTTAACAATAAAAATTTTAGAAGCGGTTGTTCTGTAATTTTATTAGTTTCATTTTTGCCATATGTTATTTGTTCAATAATTACTATGATTGCTTCAAGAACATATAAAGTGCAGACCTCTAAGACTTTTAAAAATTTAATATTAATTTCATTTTTATTAACAATTGTTGCTGTTGCAATAGCTATTGTTTTAGCTGGTGTATTGATCATCATAGTAGTTATGTTGGTTGTTACTTTTGGTGCTGTTCTTAACGATCCTTGATACCACGATATGATGAACGTTGTTTTATCACTTGGAATTGCTGGGTTTTGTATTTTTTTGATTTCGACAGGATTTTCTTTTGTAGCAAATATTCAATTGTGAAAAAAATTTAAAGAACTAAAATAAATATAAATATTATTTATATATTTTTTTAATTAGATAGTCATCAAGTTTTGAAATATTAATTTTTTCTTGTTTCATAGAATCGCGTTCTCGAACTGTAACAGTGTTAGTTTCGTTTGAAGAAAAATCATAAGTTATACAATAAGGAGTTCCGATTGCGTCTTGTCGACGATAACGTTTTCCAATAGAACCAGAAACATCAAAAATACATGATACACCTTTTTCAATAATTTTATCGTATATTTTTTTAGATTCATCTTCTAGTTTGTTACTTAAGGGTAATACTGCAAATTTATATGGAGCAAGTTCAAATGGTAAATGTAAGACTTCTCTTTCCTCATTGTCAACTTTCTCAACACTATATTTATCACAAACTATTGCATAGAATAAGCGATCAACTCCAACTGATGGTTCAATTACAATAGGAGTAATTTTTTCTCCAGAAACAGGGTTAACATAAACTAATTCTTTACCAGATTCATTCATATGAGAAACCAAATCGTGAGTGCTACGATGTGCAATTCCTCATAATTCACTAAACCCTTGTGGAAAGTTATATTGGATGTCGATTGTTCTTTTTGAATAATGGGCAAGTTCATTTTTTGGAATTTCTTTAAATTTAATATCGTCTTTATCAAAAGAAATAATTTTAAACAAAAAATTAGAAACTTTTTCAACCCACACATCAAACTCTTCCATTGAATCACTTGGATAAGTAAAATATTCAATTTCTGCTTGTTCAAATTCTCTTGTACGAAATATAAAATTTCCTGGTGTTATTTCGTTTCTAAAAGATTTACCAATTTGACAAACACTAAATGGCAATTTTTGTCTAGAAGTACGTAAAATTTGATTAAAATCAACGAAGATTGATTGACAAGTTTCAGGTCTTAAGTATAGTGTAGTTGTGTTGTCTTCTGTTACACCTTGAAATGTTTTAAACATTAAATTAAATTTTCTAACATTTGTTCAATCTTCTTTACCACAATTAGGACACTTTATATGATTTCCAGTAATTGTATCAGTTAATAATTCAATTGGAGAATTTTCAGTAACTTCAGCACCTGGAACGAATTCTTCAATTAATTTGTCAGCTCTAAATCGTTGACCACATGCTTTACAATCAATTAGTGGATCACTAAAACCAGCAAGATGTCCACTTGCTTTTCAAACTCGTGCATTAGAAATAATAGCTGAATCTAATCCAACAGAATTATGAATCTTTGTTACAAATTCTTTTCATCACAAATTTTTAATATTGTTTTTTAACAATACGCCAAGAGGACCATAATCTCATGCATTTGCTAATCCACCATATATTTCACTGTTAGCAAAAACAAAACCATAATTTTTAAGAAAAGTTACGTATTTCTCTTGGTTGTATTTTGCCATACTGATTATTTTATCAATCCTTCAATAATTGTGATTAAATCATTAAGTGTATTAATTGTAGGAAATTTATCATCTGGAATTGTAATTTTGAATGTATCTTCAACATCAATTATTAAAGAAATTGAACTCAATGAATCAATATTGATATCTTTAAGTTTTTTATTAATATCTTTTTCATCAAACTTAATATTTCGTTTAGCTGCAATTGTTTTTATTTTACTAATAATTTCCGTTCTATTCATTTATTAGTTATTATTATAAAACAATTAATGTTTTTTAGCTTTAGAATCTTGAATATTTTTGTGAATTAATTGTTTCTTAATTTGTTTCTCAATGTATTCATGTCTCACTTTTTGTTTAATTTTATTAATTTGCATTTTGATTTTTTTTTTATATCCAGGTTTTACTTTTTTTGAATTAGAATAAATGATACGTTTAATTTTTTCGTTAGTTGAAGTATCAAACATTTTTTTGTGTTTCAAATGCAAACGTAATGGTTTCTCTGTCATCTTTTCATTATTTATTAAATAATAGTGAAAATTTATTCCCTTACGTGTTAAGCGATTAATATTCTCATCTATTCCATTCCTATACACAACAAACACAGTACCACTATCTTTATAACGTCCAACACGACCAGCACGATGCATATATCAAATTCCTTCTTGCGGTAGCCCATAAGAAATTACAACATCTGCTCCAACTATATCAATACCACGACTAACTAAGTCAGTAGCAACAACATATTGATATTTGTTAGTGTTAATATCTTCAAAGATGTGTTTTCTTTGTCGAGTAGATAAATCTTTGTGAATTAAAATACAATTTTCATAATTATTTTTTTTCATCCAATCGTATAACATGTTTGCTTCTTTTCTTGTGTTTGCAAAAATAAAACAAAGATATGGATTTATTTGTTTTAGTAATAGTTTAAAAGTTATAAGCGGGTCCGAGTTGTTACTTTGGTATACAATATTATGTGAAATTGATTGGTTAGCTCAAATTGTTTTAGTAGCAGAGATAACTTTTGTATCTTTGAAATATTTACTAAATTGATTTGCAATAGATTCGTGTGTGGTTGCACTACAAGCAATTTTTTGTAAGTCTGGAGAAGAAATGAATGATAAAATTTCATTTACTTGTGCAGCAAAACCTTGGTCAAGTAGCATATCAACTTCGTCCAATGCAATTGTTTTGATATTTCTATTGATTATTTTTTGTTGAATTAACTCAAGGATTCTTACTGTTGTACCAACGACAATGTGAGGAGGATTTAGTTTTATTTGATTTTTTTGTTGTTCAAGATTGCTGTTCCCAATTATTAAGCCAATACGTAATAGTTTTTCGTTAACTTGAAATTCTAGCAATTTAGAATAAACTTGACGTGCTAATTCTTTTGTTGGCACAACAATTATTGCTTGAGTTGTTTTTTTTGTTAAATCAATCGTGTTCAATATTGGTAAAACATAACATAATGTCTTTCCACTTCCGGTTTGACCAGTAATTATTGCACTTTTATTTTTAAGTGTGAATGGCAATGATTCTTCTTGAATTTTTGTAAGCTTGACAATATGATTTTGTTCAAGTGTTTGTTTAATGAAATAACGAATATTAAGTTCATTAAAGTACATAATATTAACATTATATTTTTATATATAATTTCACACAGTTTTTATTTTTTAATATATAATATTATTGCATCAAGTAATTGATGAGAAAGTTCTTTGAAAACTAAATAGAATCCGTCAATTTATACGAGAGTTTGATCCTGGCTCAGGATTAACGCTAGCGGTATGCATAATACATGCAAGTCGAGCGGGTGTAGCAATACATCAGCGGCAAACGGGTGAGTAATATGTATTTAATCTGCCCTTTAGAGGGGGACAACTGATCGAAAGATTAGCTAATACCCCATAGGTAATAGATTCGCATGAATTTATTATTAAAGTTGGGTTTCCAACACTTTAGGATGAGAGTGCATTTTATCAGATAGTTGGTGAGGTAATGGCCCACCAAGTCTATGACGAATAGCTATGCTGAGAGGTAGAATAGCCACAGAGGGACTGAGACACGGCCCTCACTCCTACGGGAGGCAGCAGTAGGGAATTTTTCACAATGGGCGAAAGCCTGATGGAGCAATACCGCGTGGGTGATGAAGGTCTTCGGATTGTAAAACCCTTTTATTAGGGACGAACGTTTTTATTAGGAAATGAATAAGAAGTGACTGTACCTTTTTGAATAAGTAACGGCTAACTTCGTGCCAGCAGCCGCGGTAATACGAAGGTTACAAGCGTTATCCGGATTTATTGGGTGTAAAGGGATGCGTAGGTGGAAAAGTAAGTTTGGTGTTAAATATTGCAGCTCAACTGTAGTATGCATTGAAAACTATTTTTCTAGAGTAAGATAGAGAGTTTTAGAACTCCATGTGGAGCGGTGGAATGCGTAGATATATGGAAGAATACCAGTGGCGAAAGCGAAAACTTAGGTCTTAACTGACACTTAGGCTCGAAAGTGTAGGGAGCAAATAGGATTAGATACCCTAGTAGTCTATACTGTAAACGATGATCATTAAAAATTTATATTTATGTATGAGTTTTGTAGCTAACGCGTTAAATGATCCACCTGAGTAGTACATTCGCAAGAATGAAACTCAAACTGGAATTGACGGGGACCTGCACAAATGGTGGAGTATGTTGTTTAATTTGTCAGCACACAAGAACCTTACCAAGATTTGATCCTAAGCAAAACATTAGAAATAATGCGGAGGCTAACTTAGAGACAGGTGGTGCATGGCTGTCGTCAGCTCGTGTCGTGAGATGTTGGGTTAAGTCCCGCAACGAGCGCAACCCCTTTTGTTAGTTACTTTATCTAGCAATACTGCCTATGAAAATAGGAGGAAGGTGGGGATGACGTCAAGTATCACGCCCTTTATATCTTGGGCCACAAACGTACTACAATGGTCGGTACAAAGAGTCGCAAACCAGTGATGGTGAGCTAATCTGCTAAAGCCGATCTCAGTTCGGATTGAAGATTGCAATTCATCTTCATGAAGCTGGAATCATTAGTAATCGCGAATCAGACATGTCGCGGTGAATACGTTCTCAGGTCTTGTACACACCGCCCGTCGCACTATGAGAGCTGTTAATACTTAAAACCGTTTAGCTAACTTTATTGAAGCGGACGTCTAGAGTAGGAACGGTGATTAGAGTTAAGTCGTAACAAGGTACCCGTACGAGAACGTGCGGGTGGAACACCTCCTTTCTTCGGAGTTATTTATAACACACGATTAACGTGTACACACAACAAATCTATATGATTCCCCATTATTTATTTAATAATCATATAGTACGGATTCTATTTAGTTTTGAGAGATACTTTCAAAAAATAAATGAGTAGTTAACGAGTTTAACTGCTCATTTTTTTGTTATGTACAAAATGTTTATTTTATACGAATAATATCATTTTTTACTAAATCTAATGGCTTGTCGAATGTTATAACAACTTTTGACATTGGAGTACGTGCAGCATCAATTTCTTCATTGTTTTGTTTGATTGAAATAATTCTTGCATTTTCTATTTGTATTAATTTTCTTCCTAATATTTCAAATGATGTTGTTTTATCGAAATAATTTCTTGTTAATCCAGAATATGTTGTATCATTTATTTTATCTATAACTGTTAAAACGAAATTTTGAGTTACTGTCTTAGGTATTTCATGATATAGCATTTGATCAATACCTGGTTTTCCATAATATCAAGCAAACGAAGTTTCGCGATTAGCGGCGGCTTTAATATCATTTATATATTGATCGCCAATTTCTATGTTGTTATAGTAAGCGTCGATTGTTTTACGATAATCATTAACAACTGTAGCAATATAGTGTTCAGATTTCATTCTTCCTTCAATTTTAAAACTAGTAACACCAATCTCAATTAAATTTTTAACATTAGTTATTTGGCACATATCTTTTGCACTCATTGTAAAGTGTTCAGAAATTAATTGGTGGTTACCATCTAATAATTTAAGTGACCAACGACATGATTGAGCGCAACCTCCAATGTTCGCATCTCTAAAGCAAAAGTTATTTGATAACATGCATCGTCCTGAATATGCAATACATACAGCACCATGGATAAATACTTCTATTTCAATTTTTTTATCTATATTTATAATCATTTGTTTCAATTCATCAAACGTTACTTCTCTTGATAAAATAATACGTGTTGCACCATTTCTTTGTCAAAATAAAGCTGCTTTTGAGTTAGATACTGATTGTTGAGTAGAAATGTGAATTTGTGCATCTTTATCATATTCATGAATTGTTTTAATAATGTAAGGATCAGAACAAATATATGCATCTGGTTTATATTTTTGAACACTATTTAAAAATGGTAGAAAACCATCAGCCATATGTGAGTGACATAATATATTAGTAACTAAATATATTTTTTTATTTAAATTGTGTGCATATATAGAAATTTCGTTAATGTCATCTGTATCAAAATTACTTGCTTTAGCTCGCAATGAATATTGACGGGCGCCAAAATAAATTGCATCAGCACCAAAATCTAATGCGGTTTTTCCTCTATTACAATCTCCAGCAGGAGCTAATAATTCAACTTTATTAATCATTGTTTGGTCCTTTCTGATATTGTTCTAAATATATTAAATCTTCAGGTGATGATCTATAAAAACCACAAGATTGATATTCGTTATCGAATGTGTTAAATTGAGAAATGTATCCATCTAATTTATTTTGTGTGAGATTTTTGTTTTTTAAATCATCAGAGATTTTAATAAATATTTTTGCAACTTGTATTGTTCAATTTTCGTCATGTAAAAATGTTTCAATTCTACAAACATCAACTTTATTATTAAAAACTTCGTTTATGCAAGAAATTAAATTTAAATTGTATCCAGTAAAATTATGTGTTCCATCTTTATCTTCATAAATGATATATGGTGAATTACGGTGTTCTTCTTGTAAAAATAATTTTTGATTAGCAAGATGAAGTTTAATATCTGGATGTGATTTATTAAAATTACTTAGCAAATCTCATCTACTTTGCATCATATATGAATAACCACAAACTTGAATGCCAATATTCATAAGTCCTTTGTTTTTTCCAATTTCATTAATTTGATGTTGATTTAATTCTCTTGCAACAAAAACTTCGTTGATATCATTTTGTAAGTAAAATGGAAATTGTTGATAACTAACTACAAGAGTTTCAGGATTATATATTGTATATATTTTTTTAGATAAATTATTTTCATGAAGAATTTGTAGCACCGCATAATCAGCGAATTCAATTCCATCAATATCTAATTGACATATTTCAATTAAATACTTTTCTAAATTTACAAGTTCATTTTCAAAAAATATTTTATTAACTAAAATAATAACTTTTGTATTATTTTTATTTGATAAAACTTTTTTAATTTCATCAATTGATAGATTACAAGAATTTCTGCATGAAAATAATGGATCACCAATTGTAATGCGTTCAATACCTAATCGTATTAAATCAATCGCATTTTGATAACTTGTAGGGTTAATCGAAAACAGCATTTATAAATAAATTATAACTCAGCTGCAATGAATTAAATAATAGAAACTGAACCGCCAGCTTTTTCAACTGTTTCTTTTGCACCAGCAGTAATTTTATTTGCTTCGATTTGGTATTTTTTTGAAAGTACAATATCTTTAGTACCAATAATTTTTAAAGGTAATCTATTTTTTTTAATAATTTTAGCTTCAACTAAAGTTTTTGTATTGACAACATCTTTACCCAATTGTTGGATTTGAGCTAATGTAACAGTGTTATAGTTTTTTTTGAATTCATAGTTGTTGAAACCAATTTTTGCAACACGCATATAAATTGGAGTTTGGCCACCTTCAAAACCACGTCTTACATTAACTGTACTACGTTGACCTTGACCTTTATTACCTTTAAAACCACGGATTGAACCAGATCCAGGACCACGACCAAATATTTTTTTCTTTTGTCCACGACTTCCGTGTTTATATTTTAAATTATTAAGTTTCATTATTTTGTATGTCCTCCTTTAATTAATTGTTGTAAAGATATGCCTCTAGCTTCAGCAATCATTGTTGGAGTTTTTTGTGAACTTAAAGCTTCGATTGTAGTACTTGCCATGTTGATTGGTGAACCATTACCAATGTTTTTACAACAAATATCTTTAAATCCTGCTAACTCTAATATTGTACGGATAACTCCACCAGCAACAATTCCAGAACCAATAGGTGCAGTTTTAAATAAAATTTTAGTTGCGCCTCTTTTAATAAGTATCTCATGGTATAAACCACCTTTTTTGTTAATTAAGATATTAACTACATTTTTTTTAGCTGCATCGGTTGCTTTTTTAACAGCTACAGAAATTTCTTTTGATTTACCAATACCATATCCAACTTTTCCTTTTTTGTCACCAACAATAACTAGAGCACTAAAACGACTACGACGTCCACCTTTTGTGGTTTTGTTAATGAACTTAGTCATAACAGTTTTTTCTTCATACTCACTTTTAGGTTTAGAATAAGGTCTTTTATTAGTATTTTGTGATTGAACGTCAGCCATTAAAATATTAGTCCTTTCTCACGAGCAGCATCAGCAACGGCTTTAATTTGACCATGGAATTTATTTCCAGCACGATCAAAAACAACTTTATCTACACCACTCTTTAATGCTTTTTCAGCAATTAATGTTCCTATTTCTTTTGCAACAGCAATGTTTGCTTGTTTTTTTAATTGTATAGAGTTGACAGCAACTATCACTGTACCATCTTGATCGTTAAAAATTTGAGCAAAAATATTGGCATTAGATTTAGAAACTATAAATCTTGGTTTAGTTTCACCATTTCTTTTAATTCGTTTAAGAAAACGTACACGTCGTAAATTTTTCTTATTTTTTCTATTTATATTTATGGATTTCATAAAATATACATATATTATATATAATATTTTAAGTAATGAACTCATATAAAAATGATGATTCTGGTAAGGTTTCTGTATTTAAAATCCTCTTCTTCGCTTTATTAATATTTATTCCTGTAATCGGATGGCTAATTTTGTTTTGTTGAATTGTTGGGGATGCAAAAAAACATAATCAAATGATTGATAAGCACAATAACGAAATTAAAAAAATAATTGAAACAAATTCAACTAATGAAGAAAATTCAAATAAAAAAAAAAAAACGGTAAAATAATATTATTTTAAATATAATATTTTTATGGTTAAAGTTGCTAAAAAAGTCGGTCTTGTTCAGACGTGTGAATCGGTAGGGTGTGGTCATCCTGATAAATTTTGTGATGGTGTTGCTGATGCTGTTTTAACAGCTTATTTAAAACAAGATAAAGATGCCCATGTCGCTTGTGAGGTTTGTGCTTTTAATAAAACTGTTGTTGTAGGTGGAGAATTTAAATCTACTGCTAAAGTTAATCACTTAGCGATTGCTAAACAATATTTAAAAAAAATATGACCAGAATACTATAATGAGTTCAAATTTTTAGATTGTACAACTTCTCAATCTCCAGAAATAAACGCAAAAGTTAATTTAAGTCCTGAAAATGTAGGAGCTGGTGACCAAGGTATTACTATTGGTTATGCGTGTAATGAAAATAAATACTATCTTCCAACAGCACACGTTCTTGGTTCTTTAATAATGAAAGAAATAAACGCTTCAAAATATAAAGATTTTTATTTAGATACTAAAACTTTGGTTTCTATTGATGAAAACAATAATGCTCAAATAGTACTTGCTATTGCTCATAAGAAAAATTACAACAAGGTAAAAGCTGAGGATTTTTGTACAAATATTATTTCTAAAATAATAAAACAAAATAAATTTAATATCAAAAAATTCTCTATAAGTTTAAATATGGCTGGAGATTTTGTTATTCATGGTTCAATTGGTGATTCAGGTTTAACTGGTAGAAAATTAGCTGTTGATACTTATGGTTCTATTGCTAATCATGGTGGTGGAGCGTTTAGTGGAAAAGACTATACAAAAGTTGATCGTAGTGGTGCTTATTATGCAAGATGAATTGCTAAAAACATTGTTGCTAACAATCTTGCAGAAAAAGCTGAAGTTAGACTTTCTTGAGAAATTGGAAATCCTAAACCTGTTACTGTCGAGATTGATTGTTTTAATACAAATAAAATCAGCATGGAAAAAATTAATGAAAAAGTTAGTAAAAAATTTAATTTAACAGTTTATAAAATTATTAATGTTTTAGGTCTTAAAACTATCGATTATACTACAACTACAAATTATTGTCATTTCATTGGAAAACACAATTGAGAAAAAATTATTAAGTTGTAATTAATCTTAATGATTATTTAAATATTTTAATATATCGTCGATTTTAGAAGTATCACTTGTTCCACCTTGTGCAAAACTGTTATTGCCCCCACCTTGACCATTGCAAATTAAATTAATTTGTTTTATTATTTCATTTGAATTAATTTTATTATTGTTTTTATCATTCATCAAAGTATATTGTAATTTATTTTCAAGGTTATTGATAATAACAAAGACATATTCTTTGTTTTCATTTGTTAACTCTTTTATAGCAAACATAACATTTTTTTGATCTTGATTGTGACACACAATATAACAAACATCGTTGTTTTTAGAATAAAAACGTTGTATAGTTTTAATATTTGCAATTGCAATATTTTTTTGATCATTGTTATAGTTAGTTTGCAGTTCATTAAATTCAGTTTTAAAAGAAATTAAATGACTTTTGATTTCTTTATAGTTAGTTAATGAAACATGATAATTAACTTCGTTTAGTTTTTTTCATAATTCTGTATTGTCTAGTTTATATTCAACTAGTAATTTTTTCATTTTTTCTATTTCGAGTTTTGCAATTTCGATATTATTAAATAAAAAACTATCTATAGTATTGTTCGAAGTGATGCCTCGTATCCTTCATTTTCCTGTACCGTTTGAAATATATTCAACAATCATAAATTTTTCAATATCACCAGTCATACTAACATGTGTTCCACCGCATATTTCATCATTCACACCATCAATATTTACAACTCTTATTTTTCCCTTAAGTGTTTTATATTTTTCAATGAAGTGTCCTACAGTGTTTTCTCCTTTTGCTTCTTCAATTGTGTTTTTAATTGTTGTGCAGATATTAGATTTTTTTTGAATAATTTCATTAACTTTATTTTCAATTAAATTTAATTCATTTTCATCTAATTTTCTATTTAAATTAAAATCAAAAGTAAAATATGTGTCTGTTTTGAAAGCACCTTCTTGTTTTATAGACGAATCTATGTGTTTATTCATTACATGTTCTAAAATATGTTCTGCAGTGTGGTTTCTACTAATATTGTAACGGAATATTTTATCTAGATTGAGTTTCGCTTTGTCTCCTAATGTGATTAAAGAAGAAGAATCAACTAAATGTAAATGTTGTCCGTTAGGTGCTTTAATTACATCAATAACATCGTAGTAATTATGATTAATTACAATTTCTCCTTTATCGTGTAATTGACCACCTGATGTTGCATAAAAAACTGTTTTATCAAATACAATTCAACATTTATTAGATGCTTGTTCAACACTATGAAAATCTTCGTTATATAGGGCAATTATTTTTGCATCATATTCTAATTCATTGTAAAGAAATTCACTTTCTAAATTGAAGTTAATTAAATCAGTCATTTGTTTATCAAATCCAACTGATACATTGGTTCGTGAAATTTCTTTATGTTTGTTTAATGTTGCAAAATATGCGTTTTCATCAAATTTAATGTTTTGTTGTAAACATAACTCTTTAATGATCTCATAGGGAAAACCATATGTATCAACAAGTTTAAAAACAACTTCTGAATCAATAATGGAGTGTTTAGCTATTTCGTTTTCAAAAATTTTAAATCCTTTTTCAAGAGTCATTTCAAAAGTTTTTTGCTCTTTAGAAATTATTTCTATTATTTGTGTTTTGTTATTTAGTAAAACAGGAAATGCGTTTTTGTATTCTTCAATTATTGCGTTTGCACAAACAACCATAAATTGATCATTTATTTTTAATTTATGTCCGCAAACCATTGCTCGTCTTAATAAACGTCTTAGTACTGCACCACGTTCTTTATTTGATGGAACAGCTCCGTCATTAATAGCAAATACATTGGTTTTAATATGATCAACTATTATGCAGAAATATTTATTAGTTTCTTTTTGTTCTAAGTTGTTAGAAAAATATGCTTCTTTATCATAGGAAAATTTAGTTAGTTCAGATAATTTATTAATGATGTTTTGAAAATGTTCAGTATCAAAATTTGTTGGTACGTCTTGAATAACACATGCAAGTCTTTCAAGACCAGCTCCGGTATCAATATTTTTTCTAGTTAATTCTGTATATTGATTTGTACCATCATTATTAAATTCACTAAATACAATATTTCATATTTCAATATATCGATCGTTTTCAATATCGTTTTTAAATAATTCAAATCCTTTTTTGGCTAAATCATATTTTTCACCACGATCATAAAATATTTCAGTACAAGGTCCACATGGGCCTTGACCGATATCTCAAAAATTTCTTGACTTATCACCTTTGATAATGTGTTCTTCTTTAATGCCTAAAGATATTCATTTTTTATAAGTGACTTCGTCCTCATTATAAACAGTAATAAATATTTTATTTATTTCAAATGAAAAAACTTTAAAAAGTAGTTCATATGCCATTTCAATAGCTTGCTCTTTGAAATAATCTCCGATTGAAAAATTACCAAGCATTTCAAAAATACTGTGATGTCTACTTGTAATACCAATATTTTCAATATCATTGGTTCTAATTGCAAGTTGAGAATTAGTCAAACGTGTAGCGGGAGGGTTTGATTTACCTGTAAAGTAATCTTTTAATGTAGCAACACCAGAGTTTATTCAAAGCAAACTAGGGTCGTTAATTGGAATTAATGATTTAGATGGAATAATCAAATGATTTTTTGATTTAAAAAAATCTAGTCATTTATTTCTTATTTCATCTGTTGTAAGATAGTACATTATAAATAATTATAAAACTAACTATATCACCAATAATTATTCATGGTGATATGGGTGGTTTAAAAAGATTTCTTGAGTACGATAAATTTGTTCTATTAATATTAATCGACTTATTTCATATGGCAGTACTAATTTACTTAAAGAAAGCATGAAATTGGCTCGTTTTCTTAAATGTTCGTTTACACCATATGGCCCGCCAACAATAAAAACTACATTAGAATTATTTGTAATTTTTTTGCATAGTTCAATGTTTGTTAGTTGACCACCACGTTCATCTAATAGAACAACAAAATCACTTGGTTTTATTTTTTTGAAAATTTCATTTGATTCAAAATCACGAGCTTGGTTCCCACTGTAAGTTGAATGTTTTATACAACAAATTGTTGTTTTAAAATTGTTAATTAGACGTTTGGCATAGTCATCTATTTTATTATCGTATTCAGTTTTTTTTCCAATAGCAACAACTTTAATCATTCTCGCGTATAAAAATTCTTTTTATATTAATAGGTTTGTTATTTTTGTCGGAGAATTCAATAACTACACCATTAAACTGATAAGGTGAAAGCGAAGGAGATAGTTTAAAACGTGATGCTTCTCCATTGAAAACTTTTAATATTGTTTCTGGTTCAGCTCCAATAATTCCTTCACTACCGCCAGTCATTCCAACATCAGAAATAATTGCTGTGTTTTTAAAAATTCTTTCGTCAGATGTTTGTATATGTGTATGGGTTCCTACAATCGCAGAAACTTTGCTTGAAAATTCTAAAGCTAATGCATTTTTTTCACTTGTTGATTCACAATGGAAGTCTACAAAATGTATATCCGAATCATCGCTTTTACAAAGTTCATTAAGTGTGACAAATGGATTAGTTTGAATTTCATTTGCAGAGACGCTCATACCTAATAAATTAGTGATTCTAATTTTTTTATCTTTGATTACACAAACACGTGTTCCTTCACCACCATATTTATATTCATTACTTGAATCTTTGATATTTAATGGTCTTATTGTGTTTTTATTAGATAATACTTGTTTAATTTCACTCAATTGTCATGTGTGGTTACCAAATGTAAAGAAATCAACACCATATTCAAGTAATTCTTTATAGTGTTTTGCACTTAAACTCTTACCATGTGTGGTATTTTCAGCATTTGCAATAACAAAATCAATTTTCTCTGTTTTGTTTAATTTGGGTAATTCTTTTTTTACAGCTTCTCGTCCTTTTTTGCCAAATATATCGCCGATAAATAGAATTTTCATTATGTAAAAGATGTAATTATTTTTAATTATTTGATTAAAACTAACTCTCATGTTTATTATATAATATGTGTATGGAGCTTAAACATTTAATTGATATTGCATACGAACAAGCGAAAGAAACATACAATGATCAATCATTTACTTTTAATCAATTGTATGATTTAGTTAGTAAAAATGATTCAGCTGACTTTCCTAAGCAATCAATTGGTGAATTTTATAGTGAACTGTTGTTAGATCCACGATTTACTTATTTTGGAAATGAAAATTGAAAATTACGTGAATTTTTATCTGAAAACGAGTTAAAGAATATTAACTCTAATCTTTATGATATTGCCGATGAAGAAACTTCTAAAGTTAGTGAGACTTATGTGCAAGAAGCACAAAAAGATATTGATGAAGATTTCCAAGAAGATACATCTGCTTCAGAAGAATTAAATGATTAGTCATACTGTAGTCGCAGCAGGTTTTTCCACATATCAACCTTTTAGTTTTACTCAAAGTATTGCTAATGTTTCAATTAGTATTTTTTTAACAACATTGGTTATATCAATATTGTTTATTATTTATAGAGTAAAAATTAAAAAACAAGAAGCACATTTGCCTTCTAGTAACTATGTTATTTGTTTTCAAATTTACATTGAATTCATTAGAAACATGGTTATTGAAGTATTGGGGAAAAAGTTTGAAAAAATTACACCATTTTTTATATATTTGTTTTCTTATATTTTACTTAGTAACACGATTAGTATTTTTGGTTTTGCAAACCCTACAAGTTCTTTGTCTGTTACACTTTCATTAGGGGTTGTTACTTTTGTTGGAATTTTTGTTATAGGAATTAAATATCAGAAATGGTCTTTCTTAAAAAAATATACATTCAACATTAACACCAAGAAAAAATCAATTCCAGTGATGATTAATCCATTAAACATTATTGGACAAATTACTCCATTAATTTCTTTATCTTTCCGTTTGTGAGGAAATATATTTGCGGGTACATTAATTACTACAATGCTTTTAGTAAGCACACAAAACGCTATGGATAGTGTTTTACCATTCCATTTTTTTAATGTAATTGGTGTATTTATATTGATACCATTACATATATACTTCGATTTGCTTTCTGGTTTAATACAAGCTTTTGTATTTTTCTTATTAACAATGGTATATTGAAAAATGGAAACAAACGAAAAAGATTCTATATAAAAAAAAATACACGCTTCGAGGGCATGTATTCTTTTTTTTAGGATCCTCAAATTAAACTTGTTATTGTAAAAGTAAATGTGGTATAATTTTGCAACAATTTAAATAATAAAATAATTTTTCTGTTTTTGGAAAAATTAAATTAAAATGTAAATTTATTGCCTTGTTATGGTTTTGTATTAATTTGAAACTTAATATATTACACTAACCCATGTTAATGCAATATAAATTGTTACAACGTCTTACAAAGGCATCTACAATTACAAATTATGAAGTATAACTTGCAATTTTATTATAGATTAAGTTTTTTTGGTGCACATATGTTTTTATACATAGTATAATTACAATTTTGTTTTTATATATTTATTAAAATTCTTATTAAATTCGCTTACGTTTTCTGATCTTTTTCCTCTAATATATTTACTGATAACTTCTTTTAGTTGATGTTTTTTAAATTTGTTGTGGTAAATTATAGAAAAAATTTCAATGAATAAAATATATTTTATGATATCATACTCGCTTCCGTAACGTGAAGTTTTTCCTTTAAAGACACGTCTAACATCTCAACTAAATGGAGTGTCAAGAGAAACAGGGCGGTTGATAATATTTCCTTGCTCACGTTTGGAAATTTTTTTATTTTTTAATGCTGCATTAAATTCTTTTACTCTTTTTGGATATATTTTTTTTAGATAGTTTATGTAAATGTTAATTTTATCGAATTCAAAAAATATATATCTTTCAAAATATTCGTTGTTATAAGAATTAACCTTATCTTGTAAAATCGGAATAATTATTGATCAAAACAAAAATATTATCGAACAAACAATAACATATATAACAACTTTTGTATCAGCATTTCATGCTCATTCATCGCTGTGCTTTCAACCGAGTATTATTGGAGCTAAGGCTGCAAGTATTGCGGTGATAAAGTTAAATACACCTACAATAATAGCGCACACATCAATTACTTTTGTTGCTAAAATTATTGGAACATGTATTTGAATTTTTTTGTGCATATTTGCATATCAAAAACTTATTATTGGACAAAAAAACAAAACAATAAATAGAATTATGATGATAAATGTTATGAAGAACCAGTCCATTGTTGAAGTTGCAGCATTTTTATGATTAAAAAAACCATAAGTATCTGGGTGTAAATATATCATTATTAAAGATACAAATGTCAGAGAAAGTAAAATTATTGTAAAAATTAAATAAACACGTTCGATTATTTTTTTTTTATAAAAAACATTTTTATAATTTAAAACTTCTTCCTTTAATTTCTTTTTACTTAAGATATTAATATCATCTATATCCATTATTCAATTTCAGATTTAGCTCGTTTCAAATATGAATCAATTTCACCATCCTTTATATTTTGTAAAGAACGGAGTTTTTCTAAATCATCCTTATTATAGTGTGGTGGCTTGCCATAGATAATTATTGCAATCAAATCATCTTTTGAAGAGAACATATTCTTTTTTGAATTTATTCCCATATTAGGTATGGTAATAAGTTCTTCATTTTTTGTTTGAGGTTTTAATTCAACTTGTTTAATACCATATGGGGTTGGTACATCAATTGTTCCACCAACAATTGCTGTTAATGGATTAACAATGACTTTAACATAGATTTTATTTCCTCTGCGGTCAAATATATTACTTTTAGCAATCATAACATGAACTAACAAATTTCCTGTGCCATTATTTATTTGATTGCCCATGCCAGTGACTTGAATAACACTTCCATTTTCGATTCCTGGTGGAATTGGCAAATCACATTCTCGTTTATCTTCAATATAACCAGCTCCATTACATTGATGACATTTTTTAGTAATGATTTTTCCAGTGCCTTTACAACGAGGACAAGTAGTTTGAGATTGAATTGTCCCAAATGGTGTTTGTTGTCTAACTAAAACAATACCTGAACCATTACACTCAGGACAAGTTTTAATATCTTTAGGAGTTTCAGCGCCACTACCATGACAATGTGGACATTCTTTTTTATACGCATATGCAAATTTTTTATTTGTGCCTCTTGCCATTTCAGCAAAAGAAATTGTTATTTGAATTTCGATATCTCTATTTATAGAATTTTTACGTGATCGTCGTGATTGTTGTCTTCCGCCAAAAAAACTACCAAATAAATCATCTTCGTTAAAAGAGAATCCACCACCTTGTTGACCACCACCAAAAAAACTTTTGAATATATCTTCAAATCCGCCACCTTGTTGTCCAAACCCTTGTTGTTCATTAACGCCGGCGTGTCCAAATTGATCGTATTGTTGTCGTTTTTGTTGATCACTTAATACCTCATAAGCTTCATTAACTTCTTTAAATTTTGCTTCAGCATCAGCTGCTTTATTTCTATCTGGGTGATATTCCATTGCTTTTTTTCTAAAAGCTCGTTTAATATCATCTTGTGATGCGTTTTTTGATATGCCTAGCACCTCATAATAGTCTCGCTTATTTGCCATGCAAATATTATATTAAAAATTAGCAATTAAATATTTGATTGCTAATTATTAAGATTGTTTTGCAAATGGAATGAAAGTACCAGCAACTAATAAACATAACATAGCTGCGAAAATTATGAAGAATATTGGCATGATTGCTTTATATGATTTGTTTAGTGGAATACCGAATATATTACTTGCTACTAAGAATGAACCATTAGTTGGCATTATCATACAGTTAAGTCCAGCTCCTGCTGCATATGCACTAATTGCACTTGGTAAAATTCCATGATCCATTAATGGTTGACCAATAATAGGGAATAACATTCTAGCTCCAGAACTACATGATGGCATTACAAAGGCAAATAAGAAGAAGAATAAGAATAAACATACAATAGCGAATGTTTGGTTAAGATAAGCTAAGGCATTGATTTGATCAGCCATAACATGAGACAATCCTGAATCGATTATGATTTCTTGGAAACCACCAATGATAGCGAATGTAATAGCTAATCTTGCACATCCTCTTCATGAAGCAAGAAGAACATCTACCATTTCATCGATTGGAGTTTTAAAAATAATTAACATTGCAATAGTTGATATTAAGAATAATACTGGTAGTGTTTCAATTGATCAAGTTCCTAATGCGACTTGGCTAGCATCTCCAATATTAGAAGAGAAGTAAGGAATGTTAGCAGCTAATCAATTTTGGAAATCAATGAATCCATGGAATCCAATTAATGTGTCTCATCTAACAACACCAATGAACAAAGCAACGAATGTTAAACCAAAAATTGTCAAACAAGAAATATCTTTTGCATTTAATGGAGTTGTACTAGGCACAGTTCCAAATGTTGCTTTTAATTTAGCATATTCACTGTAGATGATAGATTTTGTTGGGTTTTTTCTAACTCGATTAGCATATCACATAACATAAGCTGTTACAATTCCATAAACTACAAATAATGAAATGAAACGTCAAATGATTCCATCACTCATGTTTCCACCAGCAGAAGTAAATCCAATAACTATAGCAAATGGATCAATTGTAGCAACAACTATACCAGCTGTTGTAGCTAAATAAATAGAGAACAAAGCAACTATTGTATCAAAACCAGCACCTATCATAATAACAGCTACAAGTGGGTACATTCCCATAAGTTCATCGCTTGTATGGTTAATACTACCTAGAAGCATGAACAATAAGATAACAAATGGAAGGATAATAATTTCTTTGTTTCTAAATTTAATAAAGATTTTTGAGAAGAATTTATCAAGAATTTTAATTTTATCTAAAGTAACAGCAAAACAAGAAATAGCAATTAAATATACAATTAATTGTGAGTTACCAACAAAACCAACGATTGGAGCTTTAATGATATCAAAAAAACCAGGGATTGAAATAGGACCATGGACAACATTGATGTATCATGTAAGTATAACAAAGATAGTTAATATTACAAGTGAAATAGTAATTGGGTTAACAGGTTTTCTTGAAAAATGAATAAAGCCTGGAAATTTTTCACTAGCTGCATTGTGTGAATACATTTCATTGGTAGCAATTTTTTTTAATAAAAAATAGTTAGCAATTGGAAGGAAACAATAAACAATAATTAATACTTTTGTGTCAACATTAAAATGGTTTTTAAATAAATTAAAGTTATAGTTTTTTTTGTATAAATTTTTGATTGCTACTCATGCAACAAAAACTGAAAGTATAGTGAAAAGTCATGCAAGGAAAGTAAATATAGAGGCAGAGAATATTGATTGTATTTCGCTATCTGGATGAGGTACATTGATATAAACTAACGATAAGATCGCTAATGGATCGAACATTCAAGCACAAAGAGTAAGTATTGCAAGAATATCTAATAATTTAAATGAAGGCAAAATTTTTATTTTTTTTATCATAGCCTTATAATATTTTATATTATATATAAAAATAATGCAAAAATGAAATTTTCAGTTAAAAAACTCAATTCTTTTATAGGAAATAAGCAAATTTTAAATAATATTTCATTTTCTTTAAAAACAGGAGATGTATTAGCAGTTATGGGTACAAACGGTGGTGGAAAAACTACACTTTTGAAAAGCATTATGAATCATTTTTCACTTAAAAATGATGGCGAAATTAAATTAAACAATACCTCATTATCTAGCCTTTCTACATATGACATTGCAAAAAATAAAATTTTTTATATTCCACAAGTTTCATTAGAATTAATAGGTGTTCAAACATTAAACTTCTTACGTTTAGTTAATTCTCATTCAAAAAACGAATCATTTTCTGTTGTTTATAAAAAAATCGAACATTTGTTTAAATACTTTAATTTGCCAAAAGAAATTTTAACACGTGATCTAAATGTTAATTTCAGTGGCGGACAAAAAAAGAAACTTGAACTTATTCAGTCTGAAATTTTTGGTGGAGATGTGTTGTTAATAGATGAGATTGACAGTGGTGTTGACCACGATTCAATAAAAGCAATTGCAAAATATATTAATTCGATAAAGAAAACAAAAATTATTATTGTAATATCTCATAACACTAATTTTTTAAATATGATCAAACCTACAAAAACCATTATTATTAATAATGGAAAAATTGTAAAAAGTGGTTCTGACGAATTAATTAAATTAGTAGAAAAGAAAGGTTATAAACAATTTTGTGGTGCAAAAGAAAAACCACTTACTACTGTATGCTTAACAAAACAACGATAAAAAAATATTTTTCTAATGCTTCATTGAATGTTTCTGAAAATATTACTTTTAATAATTCTCAAAATTATTATGTGTATATTATTGCAAATAATAATACAAAAAAAATCAAACTGTTTATTAATCAAAAAAAATCTACTGATTGCAAAGTTACAATTAATTGTTTAGCAACTAATAATGGAATTGTTGATATTGTATTGGTTAATAATGGAAACCAAAATTGCAAGATATCACAAGAAATTAATGGTTTAATTATTAATGATGGAAAAATATTTTCTTTTCCAATTCTTGCTATTAAATCAAATACAGTTGTCGCACAACATTCAATAAATGTTGGAGGAGTTGACAAGGAACAAATTTTTTATTTAACTTCTAAAGGTATATCGCCACAAGAATCAACAAATTTAATAGTTGAGAAATTATTTGAGAAAATCGAAAGTAATGAATATAAAACTTTTATCAAATAATTTTCTTTTTAACAAGTGAATTGATTTTACTAAATGGTTTTGAACCAAAAAATCCTTTATTACAACTACCACCAATATTTGATGGATGTGAAGAAGTTATTACAAAATGTTTGGTTTTATCAATGAGTATTTCTTTACTTTTTGCATCATTGCCTCACAATACGAAAACAACCCCTGAAGTGTTTTCATTAATGTATTTGATTAAATTATTAATAAAGTAAACTCAACCAAATTTTTTGTTTTTATGTGACTTTGGAGAGTCTTTGTTAAAAGTCAATGCTGAATTAATTAATAGCACTCCTTGTTGTGCTCAATCATCCAATTTAGTTTTCGTTCTTTCTATATTTAAATCATTTTTCATTTCAACAAAAATATTTTTCAAACTATCTTTAGCTTTTTTATTATCTCCAAAGCTGAAAGCTAACCCATCAGCACGACCAGGCGTTGGGTAAGGGTCTTGCCCTATTATTACAACTTGTGTTTTATTTACATTAAAGAAATTAAACGCTGCGAATATGTTATCTTTTATTGGACAGATAACGCTTGTTTTATATGAATTATCTAGATTTTCTAAAAGTGTTTTAAAGTAATGTTTTTCTTTTTCTTTTTGAATAAAAATAGATCAATCAGTTTTAATATTAATATTCATTAAAAAATTATATTTATATAATTTTATATATGGAACGCAAAATCAAGTTACGACGTATAGCATTTATAGTTAGTTTAATATTTACAATTATTTCTGCAGTTTTCTCTGTTGTATTAATTACTTTAAAATTCCTTATTGATTACAATGTTATTCGTGTTAATTTTCAAGTATATGATGAATTCAAGAATTATTTTAACAGCAATTTTTTATTTTATTTAATTTCTTTTGCTTGAGTTATACCAATGGTAATTTATATTAAACGTATTCGCAATGATACAAAAAATCATATGTTGCTTGCTGTGTGTGCTCTTTTATTTCTAGGATTGGTACCAGGAATTTTATTGATCATTTCTGAAACTTCTACAAACGAAACGAAAAGAACTGTTAAAAAAGTTAAAACAAAATCAACTAAAAGTTCAAAGAACCGTTAGTACGCGGAAATGGAATAGTATCTCTAATGTTTTCAACATCTAAGATATACATAATCATTCTTTCAAAACCTAAACCAAATCCAGCTGAAGAAAAATAACCATATTTTCTTAAATCTATATATCATTGTATAGATGTTACATCAATGTTTAGTTCTTTAACACGTTGCATTAATTTGTCATAATCATCTTCACGTTGACTTCCACCAACTATTTCTCCCACTCCAGGAACTAATAAGTCACATGCTGCAACTGTTGCTCCACTAACATTTCTAATATTGGTTCCTTTATAAGATTTAGTTTCGTCATTTTGTTTCATATAAAAAGCTTTAATTTCTTTAGGAAAGTTTTGTAAGAATATAGGAGCGTTATATACTTTTTCGCAAAGATATCTTTCGTGTTCACTTGATAAATCTTTACCAAAGTAAATATCTTTGTCTTCAAATTCATATCCATCTTTAACTGCTTTTTCTAATAATTCTATTCCTGTTGCATAATCAACTCTAACGAATTCTGCTGTGAGTATTTGATTAATGCGATCAATTATGTGAGGTTTTGTGGCAGAAACATATTTAATTTCTTCTGGACAATGTTCATTTACATATCTAGTGATGAACTTAATAAAGCTCTCAATGATATATTGAAGTTGAGTTAAATCAATGAATGCAATTTCTGGTTCAACCATTCAAAACTCACTAGCGTGACGATTAGTGTGACTACGTTCAGCACGGAAAGTAGGACCAAATGTATAAACTTTTTTAAATGCTTGTGCGTAAGCCTCAGCATTTAATTGTCCACTAACCGTTAAAGATGCTGTTTTGTCAAAGAATGGTTTTGTAGGATCTTGATGAATTGTAAAGTTTTCTCCAGCACCTTCTGCGTCATTGGCAGTAATAATTGGTGCAGCAACTCATAAGAAGCCACTTTCTTGGAAAAAATTGTGTATAGCATATGCTAATTTACTACGAACAGTCATTATAGCACTGATTGTTTTAGTACGTGGACGCAAATGTGCAATCTCGCGTAAAAATTCCATTGAATGCTGTTTTTTTTGTAATGGATAATCTTCGTGTGCTTGTTTTAAAATTTTAATTATTGAAGCAACTAGTTCAATTTTTCCATCTGCTTTTTCAGTTAATTTAATAATACCTGTAGCAATGATTGCACTACCAGTTCTTGCCATTTTAATAGTTTGTTCGTATCCTTCAGTCCCATTAGCTTTTGCTACGATTTGTAAATTTAAAATGCTTGAGCCATCATTGATTTCTATGAATGATATTTTTCCACTATCTCTTGTTGATTTAATTCATCCATGAACTGTTACTTGTTCGGTGTGTTCATTAGGATTTTTAAATAAATTAGATAGCTCTATAATTTTCATGGCTATGCATTAGTTTCGGTAGTAGATTTTTTACCAGATTTAATACGTGCAGATTTACCGTGACGTTGTCTCATATAAGAAATATAGTTTCTTCGAACTTTACCAAGTTTTACAACTTCAATTTTAACAATATTAGGATTGTTGATAGTGAATGAAATTTCAGAATTTATACCAGCTGTTTCACGACGTAAAATAAATGTTTTGTTTAATCCACTTCCACGTACACGGATAACGATTCCAGATAATTTTTGAATACGAGTTTTGCTTCCTTCAATAATTTTAGAGTGAACTTTGATTTCATCTCCACTTTTAAAAGTAGGCAAATCGTTTCGAATTTGAGTTGCTTCTATTTTGTTAATAATTTGTTGTTTATTTAATTTCATTGTTTTATTATTCCTTTACGAAAGGAAGTAAAGCTATTAATCGTGCACGTTTAATAGCGTTAGACACCATACGTTGGTGTTTAGCACATACATTGCTAATTCTTCTAGGTTTAATTTTTCCATTATAAGCGATAAAACGGTTAAGTAGTTCTACATTTTTATGGTCAATAAAATTAGTACCTGATACACAGAAGTAACAGTGGTGTTTAGTGTTAGATTTTATTTTAGAGTTGTCTTTGTTAATCATTATGCGTTTCCTTTCTCGTTATTTAACAAGTTAGTTAGATCATCAATGCTGCTATCGTTTGTGTTTTTTGATAAATCATTAGCGGTTTCATTAAAAATTTTATTGAATTCTGGATTTGCAGTTGGTTTTGCTTTAGCTAAAGAGTTAATAGATTCAATAACGATGTCTGTAGCAAATTGTTGTTTACCTTCTCTTGTAACATATTCTCTACGTGTTAATCTGCCATCGATAGCAACAAGATCACCTTTTTTAAGATATTGTTCTATAAAAGTAGCATTTCTATCTCAAGCGCTACATTGGAAAAAATATGAGTTATTTTTGTTGTAAGAATCATTTACAGCGATTGAAATATTAACAAGATTATTTCCCTTGGATGTAGTTTTGATTATTGGATCGGTAGCAAGTCTACCTACTAAAAATACCTTATTCATTTTCTATAACATCCTCCTCTTCAACCAATGAGTTAATATCAAGAATTGATGATGCAGAAGTGATTGAGTTTTTTTGTTTTCATTCTTCTTGATATTTAAGATATTTTTTATGTGCAATTTCAGCTTTAGCAATTTTTTTAGGATTAACTGAAGCGTTGTAACCATAAGATTTTGTGATATTGATAATTAAACAACGTAAAACTTTATCATTAATATTCGCTAATCTTCTAAATTCCTCAATGTTCTCGGTTTTGTCAGATTCAAAAGTAAAGATGTAGTAATAAGCATTAGTTTCTTTTTTGATACGATAAGCCATCAAACGGTTACCTCAATTATCTTGCTTAAAATTTTTTTCTTTTTTAATTAAATCAATCAATTCTTTGATAGAAGAAAAAGCTTCGTCTTCTGAAAGGCTACCTCTTACTAATAAATCGATTTCGTATTTTACCATGTTCTTTTGGATTGTGTCTTACGACAAGTAACATTTATAATGTATGTTTATATTATATATAAAGATACAATTATTAGATTATTTCTTGATTTTTTTCAATATTGCTTCAACTTGCATATATTGTCTCATATATTCACGTTGTTTTTCTTCTTCGATTTTTACTTTTTCTTTTGACGCTTTTTTTATAAACTCTTGGTTTGACAATATTCTAGCAGATCTATCTAATTCATTTTTGAGTTTTGACAATAATATTTCATTTTTTCTTATTTCATCATTTTTATTTGACAAATTTGATACAATTTCGATTGTAAAACCATTTTCAACAAAAATTTCTTTAATTTCAGAATCTCTTAAATTAGATATTTTGTTGATATTTGTGAAAAATTTATTCAATTTTAAATTTAATAATTTGATATCATATTTTTGTTCTGTAACAATGTTGATGTTAATTTCTTTTGAAAGAGGAAGAGAATTTTTTATACGTAAAGTTTTTATAGACTGAAATATTTTAATTAAAAGCAACGCATCTGTGTGTTTTGTAGCGACTTTAATAGGAGTTGTTAATATTTTTTCAACCATAATACTTTTTTTGTCTTTGTATTTGTCTTGATATATGTACTCAGTAACAAAAGGTATGAATGGGTGAAGCATTATCAAAATTTGTTTATAAATATAATTTATAACTTTTTTAGTTTCAGGATTGTTAGATATTTTTGTTAATTCCAAATAAGTATTACAGAAAGTTTCTCAAGTAAAATCTAAAATATTTTTTCAAGCAAAAGCAAAAGCAAATTTATCCATGTTTTTTTTGTAAACAGTTAATACCTTATTAAATTCATTGATGATTCATTTATCAACGTAATCAATTTTTTCAACATTAATTTTTGTATCAGGAATATTTGATACCAAATTGTTAGCGTTTCATAATTTGTTGATGAAATTACGATTGTTAATTATTTTAATTTCATCAAAAATTAAGTCTTCACCGTTGTTAGCACCTGAAATTAATGTTGCGCGTAAGGAATCTGCACCATATTTTGAAATCATATCATCAGGGTCAATACCATTGCCTGCACTTTTTGACATTTTTTTATTATTTTTATCGCGGATAAGACCAGTTAATACAATGTTTTTAAGTGATACAGTATTATCTATAAATGAGCATTGAAATAACATTCTTGCTACTCAAAAGAAAATAATATCTCAGCCTGTTAATAATACATCGATAGGATAGAAATCACTAGTCATTTTTTTATAAGCACCATATTTTGTAGTTGCTAAAGGCCATAGTCCTGAACTAAATCATGTATCTAATACACTTGTTTCACGTACATAATCTTTGACATTTTTTGGCGGAACAACATCAACATATATTTTTTTTGTTTTTTTATGAAACCATACTGGTATTTGGTGGCCTCACAATAATTGACGACTAATGCATCAGTCTTCTGTTTTATTTAATCATTCATTCATAACGTTTTTAAATCGAGGTGGAAAATAGCTAGGTTCGTGATTTTTAAGTAATTTTTTTAAATTTCCAACAATTGGAGACATTTTAACAAATCATTGTAATGAAAGCAATGGTTCGATAACTTCACCTGTTCTTTCACTTTTACCAACATTATGTAAATGTGGTTTTGCTTCTATTAAATGTCCTAATTTTTCAAGAGCAGCAACAATACATTGACGCGCTTCTATACGGTCAAATCCTTCAAAATTCATAATTTTTGTATTAGCATTTTTATTTAATTTCCCATCTGGATTAATACAAGAGACAAATTTAGTTATTTTATTTCGTTTAGCAATGGCATAGTCTTCAAAAGAATGAGCGGGAGTACATTTCATAACGCCTGTTCCAAAATCAATTTTAATATCTTCATCAGCAATCATTTTAAGTTTTTTATTGTTAACTGGGTTGATGAAATTTTTTCCAAGAAATTTTATATATCGTTTATCTTTAGGGTTAACTACTAAATTTGTATCAGCAAACATTGTTTCTGGTCTTGTAGTTGCAACAATAACAAATGTGTGTTTATCACCTTCAAGAAAATATTTAAAATATCACATAGTTCCTTTAGTTTCTGTTTTAATGTTTTCTAAATCACTAATTGCAGATTGTAATTTAATATCTCAATTAACTAATTTATTTGCTTGGTAGATTAAACCTTTGTCGTAAAGTTTTTTAAATTCCAAAGCAATTAAATCATTTACGTTTTTATCTAGCGTAAATGTTTCGTATTTGTAATTTAATGCCAACCCCAAACTTTTCCATTGTTTGTGAATGTGATTTGATTGTGCTAATGCTCATACATTTAATTCTTTTAAAAATTGTTTGTCAGTCATTTTGTTTCTATCAACTTTATTTTCAACTAAAATTTTTTCAAATTTTGTTTGTGTAGAAATACCTGCATGATCTGTGCCAGGTATGAAAAAAGTACGATAGCCTTGAATTTTTTTATATCGAATAATACAGTCTTGTAGGGATGTTCCTCATGCATGTCCTAAATGTAATTTTCCTGTAATGTTTGGCGGTGGCAATAAAACAGAAAAATTTTTTGTATTTTTTGATTTTGGTATTAGATCAAATAAATTATTTTTAAGTCAAAAATCATATAATTTTTTTTCAACTTCACTATGGGAATATATCATGATAAAATTATATTAATTTTATTGCTTTTGAGTTAATAAAGACAATAGTGAATTTATTTTATTGTTATTTTTAGTGTTGACAATTATTTTTGAAATACTAAACAATATAGGGAAGTTTTTTTCATTTAGGATATCAATATTGGATTTTAAAATTTGCTTAGCACTTTCGATACCTTCTATAGTTTTAATATTGCTTTGTTCTTTTGAAACAAGTGACATTCCATATCTATAATTACGAGACTTTTCTTGAGTTGCGGTTAGACACAGATCACCAATACCGCAATATTGGAAAAAGTCATTGCCAAAATTTTTATAAACTTCATTGCATATTTTTGTAAATACAAGAAATTTAGTGTTTTCTGCATGATATTTTTGTCAGACACTACCCATTAATATTGCATAAATATTTTTGATAATAGATAGTATTTGCATATTTTTTGTATTGTTAATTTTAACTACTGAGAAATTTTTGTTTGCTTTGTTAAATAAAATAGCTGTTTTATTAATGTCTGTTTTATTATTTCCACTTATGTTTACTGTTGTTGGCAACGAACGAAACATTTCATCTGCATAACTAGGGCCAGCAAGTGAAATAAAATGAAGAGTTGGAAAATATTTTTTGAATCAATCACTTCATAATGTGCCTTCACTACTAAAGCCTTTAGCGATATTTATGAATATAGGATTATTTATTAACATTTTTTGAATCTTAGTAACATTATCAGCAATGAATTTTGATGGGCAAGCTAATACTATGTAATCTGGTTTTTGAATTAAACATTTTTTCAGATCAAGTGAAACCATGTCAATTTTACGTCCAAATTTTTCATTGGGAAAATATTTTGTATTTTGTTGTTTTAAAATATCATTAAATTCTGCTTCTCCAACACAATAAAATAAAATTTTAACATTATTGCCTTTTTGTGTTAAAAAACAATTTGCTAAAGCTGATGCGAAAGCACCCGAACCAATGAACAATAATTTTATTGATTTTTTGTCCATTGTATTACATACATTATAATTATTCAATGTCAAATATTCTTGCGATTGAAACCAGTTGCGATGATACATCAATCGCTTTGGTTAAGGATGATAAAATAGTTAGTTGTGCTGATTCATCGTCAATTAAAGAGTACAGCCAATATGGTGGAATTGTTCCCGAATTAGCATCAAGAATGCACGAACAAAACATTGTAAAAGTTTTTGAAGAGTGTATAAAAGATACTCCTATCGAATCAATCACTCACATTGCTTATACATCACATCCCGGTCTCCCCGGAAGTCTGCATGTTGGAAAGGTTTTTGCAAAGACAGTATCTTTTTTATTAGATAAACCATTGCTGGCAATAGATCATATGATGGGTCATGCATTTAGTTACGCCATTGATAAAAAACAAATAATTAAATTTCCTTTATTAAGTCTTGTAATTAGTGGTGGAAATACTATTTTATATAAATTTGAGTCATTAACAGAATATACAATCATCAATAAAACTACCGATGATGCTGTTGGTGAATGCCTTGATAAAATTGGTAGAGCACTAGAACTGCCATACCCTGGTGGAATTAGTTTAGACAAACAATATGATAGCAGTAAAATTATTCCAACAATACCACATTTGGAATATTCAAGGAATTTTAGTTTTAGTGGAATAAAAAGTTTTTCACACACTCTTATAAATAAAAAAAATATTGATAAAATTGCAATTGGAAGTTCGTGTCTTGAATGGTGTGTAGATGATATTATCATCAAACTACTTGGTTATTCTAAACAATACAATATTAAAAATATTGCTATAGGCGGTGGGGTCGCAGCTAATAATTTATTAACCTCTAAATTAAAAAAAATCAAAGAAATAGATATACATATAACCGAAAAAAAATGCTGTGGTGACAATGGAGCAATGATAGGTTTTTATGCTTCTCTAATTACAAATGAATAAAAACTTAATAGAAAAATCAATTTCAGTTAATGGGATAAACTATAACTATAAGTTTTATTGTACATATAAGCGAAGCATTAGTATTTCGCTTAATAGAAAAAATGAAATAATTGTTCGAGGAAGTAAATTATTTTCCAATGTTTATATAGAAAATTTTATTAAAAAACATATTGAAAAATTTGATGATCATAGAAAGTTAATTAATAATAATCTTTTAATAAATTTAAATGAATATTTAATAATTGATAAGAAAAAATATATTTTGAAATGAATTGTAGATAAAAAAAACTTTTTTGTAAAACGCGGTGACTGTTTTTACATTCACACGAAGAATGATAGAAAAAAAGACAAAATTTATATGATAAAATCAATATATTTTTTCTATACAAAAAAAATAATTTCAAATCTTGATAGGTATATAAACAATGTGTATAAAAATTTAGATATACCATTTGTTACAATAGATGCTAAATGGCTTGTTGGCAAATGAGGATATTGTAATGTAGTTAGAAGACAAATTTTTATATCTACATTATGTGCAGCGTTTAGCATCGACACTATTAAATACTTAATTGTTCATGAAATTGCCCATTTAAAACATCATGGGCATGGAAAAGATTTTTGACAAACCGTTGCCTCTATAGTCCCAAATTATAAATTATTAAATAAAAATTTTAGACATATTAAAGTAATTTAATAAATATAATTATTCTAGCATGGCAAATAAAGATAGCAGTTGAATGGAAAAATTCAATAATGGTTTAAATGAATTACAAAAACTAATTTTGGATAAACGCTTTGAAGTTTCAAAAAATGTTGGGTATGAACCAGAAGATGTAGATCAATTTTTTGACGATGTTAAGAGTTATATTAAAGAAGTAAATGATGAAGTTAAGAGTTTGTTTGATAAAAAAGAAGCTATGAGAAATAAATTAGGCGAATACGAAGAAAAAATTAGATGTTTGACTTCTGATATTCAATCTCTAACAAAAGATATTGAATATTACAAAAATGAAGGGTACGGTAGTTTCCGTAGTCATGAGGAAAACAGTGGAATTGTAAAAGATCTTAAAAAAGACATTGAAGATTTAAAGCGAATTAATACTGAATTACTACAAAGAAGTGGACTTAAAAACGACAATGATAAAAAAAATTAAAAAGGTAATAAACGACTTACGTGTTTACCTTGAAAATGATGGCGGCGATATGGAATATGTTGATTATGATAAAAAAAGCAAAATTTTGAAAATTAAAGTAAAAGGTGCCTGTGTTGGATGTGTTAATTTTGATGATACGTTTGAAAACGGTATTAAACAAATAATATTAGAGAAACTTTCCTTTGTTAAAGAGGTTGAGTTCATATAATTTATTAAATGGTACATTTAACTATAATTGATCATTTAGAAAAGATTATTAAACGCGTTGTATTGAGCAACTTGTCATTTGTTTACAGCGCAAACATTGAAAAATCTAAATTCAAAATAAATATTGAAAAAATTAAAAATGCTTCTTTGGGTGATTACACAACAAAGTTTTTACTTTCTTTAAAACTTCCAGCTTCTTCAGTAGAAACTTATGTAAAATATTTTAAAAAGAAATTATTATTAAAAAAAAATGTCTTTAAGTCAATTGAATACGTTGCTCCTGGATTTTTAAACATTAAATTAAACGATGGATTTTTAAACAAATACATTGAAAATGCATATAGCAGTGGAAAAAAATATGGTAGTTTATCTAAAAAATCTACTTTCTATAACATTGAATTTGTTTCAGCGAACCCTACTGGATACATGCACTTAGGACATGCTCGTAATGCGGCTTATGGAGATACATTAGCAAATATTTTTACCAAATGTGGAATTTCTGTTAATCGTGAATTTTTTATTAATGATGGTGGAAATCAAATTAATAATTTAGCTCAAGCTGTTTATATACGTTATTTGCAATTAAATAATATTTCCATTGAACTTCCAGAAGATTCATATCACGGACAAGAAATTATTACTATAGCAAAGAAAATTTTAGAAATGAATGGTGATAAATTTGTTAAAAATCATAGACTTTCTGATAGTGAATTACAATATTTCAAAACCACCTCTACAAATTACATGATTGACGAAATCAAAACAACATTAAAAGATTTTGGTGTAGTTTTTGATATATGATTTCGTGAATCTAATATTTATAAAGATAATTTAATATCTCATGTATTAAAGCAACTTAAACCTTACTTATACAAAAGCGAAGGAGCAACTTTTCTAAGAACTACAGATTTTGGTGATGATAAGGATCGTGTTTTAATTAAAAGTGATGGTTCTTATACATACTTTACTCCAGATATTGCTTACCACCAAATAAAATTATTACGTGGCTATGATAAAATATTTGATATTCTAGGTGCTGACCATGCATCGTATGTTAAGCGTTTGGCTATTTCAATTGAAATGCTTGGTTCTCCTCAAGACAAACTACAAGTTTTGATTCAACAAATGGTTAAACTTACAAAGAATGGCGAAGAATTTAAAATGTCAAAACGTAGTGGCAATTCTTTGACAATCATTGACTTAATTAAAACTATTGGAAGAGATGCAGCACGTTGATTCCTTGTTTCTACTTCATTAGATTCACATCTTGAAATCGATGTAGACAAGGTAAAATCAAATGATACCAATAACCCTATTTATTATGTTCAATATGCTCACGCTAGAATAAATCAAATCATACTTAAAAATAATAAGTTAAAATTAACTAATAAATATGATTTATTAAATTTAGATATTGAAAGAGAAATTAAACTTCATATTCTATACTACAAAAATACATTAATTCAAATTTCAAAAAAATATGACGTTCATTCTTTATGTAATTATTTAGTATATTTAGCTAGGTTATTCCACAGCTACTATGCTAGTAATCGTGTTATTGATGAAAATAAAAATAAATTATCTTCACAACGTTTAGCGTTTGTTAAATTAATTAAAAATGTTTTAGCTGATGGACTAACAATTTTAGGAATTGAACCAACAGATAAAATGCAATAATGATTTTGTTGAAAATAGTTGATGTTAGAGATAAACCAAAAAATGGATTTATTTATTTTGATGAAATAAAAAAAATTAAATCATACAAAGATAGACAATTAGCTATAGCATCGAAACAATTAAAAAATGGAGTAGAACGAAAGTTTTTTTCTATTTCTCATAGCTGACCATTTTGTATTCTTGTCGAGAGCGATAAAAAAATTGGTATCGATATTGAAAACATGTGAAGAAAAATTAATTATTCAAAAATTTATAGAAAAAAAATTAATCCTAATTCATGTTACATTAGCAGAGAAGGGTTTTTCAAGGAATGAACTATGCGTGAAGCTTATTATAAATTTTCTCAAGATGTTAATTATTTAAAAGCTAATATACAAGATATTCGTAGTTTAAATTGAACAATATGTGTGATCGAAGAAAGATTTATCATTTCTGTGTGTACAAGTGATGAATATGTTGATGAAATAATGTGAAAATATATAAAAGTAGATCAAAGGACCGATTAATTATTAATAATTGCTTCTATTTTTTTAACAATTGCTTTGTGTTTGCTAGAAGAACTTAATTTGTATAAATTTTTATATTTTTTTAATGTATATTGCAAATATTCAACAAAATTGATATCTTTATTTTTTAAATTTATTGGTCCAAATAAAATATCATTCTTGTTTTTAATTGTAATTCCTTTGTTTTTACTAAACTCAATTAAGTGGTAAAATCGTTTATTTTCATGTATAACCGCTTCATTACTAATTTTGTATTTGTATTTATAGATGTATTTTCTAATATATTCATCGTGGTTATTTGATACAACAATATATGAATTAATATTTTTAACTGTGCTATTATTAATAATGTCAACTATTGTATTTCCACCTAAGCCAGAAATTATACAATAATCAATTTTTTTAGCAATATCTATTTTGTACAATCCATCATTTACTATGTTTTTTGTTTTATTTAATAAATGAAATTTTTTTAAATTTTCTATTCCTTTATTTAATGGCTCAGATTTTATATCGATGTTGTAAGCAAATTTTGTATTTCCATTCAATAACGCATTGATAGCAGTAAGGCAATGGTCACAACCAACATCAACTATAACATTATCCTTTTTTGTTAACAATTGAACAATTGCATTTAAACGTTTAGATAGCTTCATGAACAATTTTTTCTTGTAAATCAAACATTTGTTTTGTATTTATTTTGTTATTGTGGTCATACCCTAGTAAATGTAATAGTCCATGAGTAAAAAGTAAACATATTTCATATATTTCGTTTTTGTTTTGTTTTTTTGCATATTGATAAGCAATAAAAATTTCACCAATTAATTGACTATTATTTATAGAGAAGCTTAAAACATCTGTAACTTTGTCAATGTTCCTATATTTTTTATTAAGTGAGCGAATCTTGTTATCACTAACTATGTTAACTTCAAAAAAAATTTCTTTTTTATTTTTTTGATTTTTAGATACAATTTTTGCTATTTTTTTAAAGTATTCATTGTATTTATTTGAAAACTTTAAATTTGCATTTAATTGAAAGTTAATCATAAAAAATTAACGTTTAACGAATTGTGGACTTCTTCTTGCACCGTATTTACCAGGTTTCTTTCTTTCTTTAACTCTTCTGTCAACAGTTGTTAGTTTTTTAAGTTTTAGCTCTGGTTTTAATTCTTTGCTTGATTCAATTAATGCACGTGCGATTGCTAAACGGATCGCACCAGCTTGTCCACCAAATCCACCACCAGAAACTTTAATTGAAACTTCAATTGAACCAATTTTTTCTTTTACAAGAGCTAAAGGTTGTTCCATATCTTGAATAATTATTTTGTTAGGAAAATATTCACTAGGTTGTTTTCCGTTAACTGTAATTTTATTAACATCACCTTCGATTGTTTTAAGAATAACTTTAGCTACAGATGATTTACGACGACCAATAGCTTTTACAATATTTGACATTATTTAACTTCAATCCTTTCAGGAGTTTGTGCTTCATGTGCTTCACCATTGTCTCCATACACGAAAAGTTTTTTAATTATTTGTCTCCCTAAACGATTGTGTGGAATCATGCCTTTAACAGCTTCAAAAATTAGTTCTTCTGGGTATTTTTCTATCATATCAGCAGCACTACGTTTTCTTAATCCACCAACGTATAAAGAGTGATTGTAATAGAATTTATCTTCTAGTTTTTTTCCAGTTAATTTAATTTTTTTTGCATTACGAATAATTAAGTAGTCACCACAATCAAAATTTGGAGTAAATAATGGTTTATTTTTCCCTCTTAAGATATTAGCAGAAAATACAGCTAAATCACCCAAAATAACATTTGTAGCATCGATTTCATATCACTTACGAGAAGCTTTTAATGATTCATTTTTTGCCATTGTAGTTTTTTGCATGATTAATTAAATTATATTTATAGAATATTATTAATATTCTTGTTTATAAGTAGTTTCCCCTTTCTTAATTATTTCATCAGCATTTTGTTTACCAGATCCAACAGGGATTAAACGTCCTAGCATAACATTTTCTTTTAAAGAGATAAGTTCATCAATTTGACCTTTAACAGCAGCGTTAATTAATATTTTTTTCGTTCATTGGAAAGATGCAGCATTTAAGAATGATACACTTCTTGAAGGGATAGAATCTAATCCTAACAATTCGATTCTTGCAATAATTGGTTTTTTATTAGCAAGTAATAGTTCATTATTCAATTCTGTTAATTCGTTGATAGTAGTGCTTTGACCAATGAATAAGTTTGTAGTTGAAGTGTTATTCGTGATCAATACATTCTTAGTCATTTGTTTAACAATGATTTCAATATATTTATCGTTAATTTCAATACCTTGTAAACGATAAACGTTTTGTGTTTCTTCTATAATGTATTTTCTTACTTCTTCAACACCTTTAACTAAAAGTAATTCTTTCAATGAATAGTTACCAACATTTAGTTTGTCACCAATTTTAACATCGTCACCAACTTTAACAAGAACTTTACTTGCATGAGGAATTTTGTAAGTTATAGAGTTGTTAGGATATTGAACTGTAACAATTTTGTAATTGTCATCTTGGTCAATAGTTTTAACTCGTCCATTACCAGATGCAATTCTTGCCAACTCATTTTCTTTTGGATCAACTACATCTAATAATTGTTTAATACGTTCATATCCTTGTGCAATTTGAACACCACCAGCAACTCCACCTGTAGCTTTTGCTCTCATGTTTAATTGTGTAACTGGCTCACCAATTGATTGAGCAGCAATAATTCCAATTGGAACATCTTTTTCAATCATTTTATTAGTTGAAATGTCTAAACCATAACATTTACGACAAATTCCATTTTTACATTTACATTTAATTGGAGAGAATACTTCAACTTCTTCAATACCGTTTTTTTCGATATTTTTAGCAATTTCACTAGTGATTAATTCATTAGCGCTAACTAATGTTTTGCCATCGTGTGTAATTGTTCTAACTGAAATACGACCTGTAATTCTTTCTGAAAGTTTTTCAACAACTTGATTTTGATCATTTTTGATAGTTGATACAATAATTCCTGTTGTAGCTCCACAATCATCTTCAGTAACAATAACATCTTGAGCAGAGTCAACAAGTTTTCTTGTCATATATCCAGATTTAGATGTCTTAAGCGCAGTATCAACCATGGCTTTACGTCCACCGAAAGCGGCATTGAAATATTCTAGGATGTTAAGACCATCAAAGAATGAGTTTAAAACTGGGTTTTCAATTGCATCTTTAATGATATTAGATTTGCTATTAGCACTTTGAGAATAGTTAACTGACTTACTCATCAAACCACGCATACCTAACATTTGTGTAAATTGAGATAAGTTACCTCTTGCTCCAGATTTGTTCATGTAAACAATAGATTGATCTTGGTTTTCAGGATCAGCAAGGATAGCTTCCATATCTTTAGTAACTTTGTTTTTAACATTATTTCAAGCTTCAATCACACGGATATAACGTTCGTCATCGGTTAATAAGCCTTTACGGTATTGTTTCTCTAATAAGTTAATATATTTTTTTGCATTATCAATGTAAGCATATTTAGCTGTATATTTAGGGAAATCAAACACACTGAATGAAATACCAGATTTAGAAGCGTATTCAAATCCAATGTTTTTAATTTTATCAGCTGTTTCAGCAGTGATAACGTTACCATATTTTGAATATATATCATTAATAATTTTACTTACTTCTGATTTTGTGATTCCTTTATCATTAACAACAACTTCATCGTAAATTGAATTTGCAACATCTCTAAAGTCAGTTTCACGATCTAATTCTTTTATTGTAGCTAATAATTTATAGTCGTTAGGAAGGATTTCATTGAACAAAGCTCTACCAGGTGTTGTTAAAATAATTTTATTTTTTTCAATTCCTGGTTTGTGCAAGAATGCATTAGAAGTTATTGCAATAATTTGTTGGTGAGTAATTAAATTATTTAATAAAGCAGTTTTAATTTCATCAACACTTGAGAAAGCAAGAACTTCATAATTTTTTGGTTTTCTAATAGAAGTTAATCAATAAATGCCTAAAACAACATCGATTGATGGTGTAATTGTTGGTTTACCGTCTTTTGGTAAAATCAAGTTGTTCATTGATAAAATCATTCCACGAGCTTCATTAACAGCTACATCACTTAATGGTAAGTGTAGGGCCATTGTATCGCCATCGAAGTCGGCATTAAATCCAGTTGTTGCTAATGGGTGAAGACGAATTGCTTTACCATCAGTTAATTTAATTTCAAATGCACCAATACTTAATTTGTGAAGAGAAGGAGCACGGTTTAAAATTACTGGTCGTTCTTTTACAACTTCTTGAAGAATTGGTCAAATTCTGTTATCGTGAGCAATAATTAATTTCTCTGCTTCTTTAATGTTTTCAGCAATTGGTGTAATTGGAGAATTGTACATATCAACAGATGCAATTAAACGAGAAATAATAAATGGTTTGAAAATTCTTAAGGCAATTTCGATTGGGACACCAGCTTCATATAATTTCAAATCAGGAGCACCAATAATAGCACTACGTGCAGAATAATCAACACGTTTTCCTAGAAGATTTTGACGGAATAATCCTGTTTTACCCTTTAAGTAATCAGTTAGTGATTTTAATGATTTTGCAGAATTATCATTTGCTGGAGAATCAAATAATGCATCAACAGCTAATTGAAGATTTTTCTTTTGTTCGTAAATAATACGTGTAGGAGCATCCATTTCAATAGCGTTACGAAGTGTTCTACATCTCATAATAACTTTACGGTATAACTCATTAACATCAGAACTAACATAGTTTCCTGTTGCTAATTGCATTAATGGACGAACTCCAGGAGGAATTACAGGTATTGCTTTAATAACCATTCATTCAACTTTGTTTCCACTTGTTTTGAATCAATTTAAAATTTTAAATCGTTGGATATCTTTTGAGAAAGTTGAACTATTAGGTGACATTTTTTTGTTAAGTTCTTTAATCTCTTTATCAATGTCAATTTTTTTAAGTAAATCCAAAATCGCATCAGCACCAGTGCTAAATTTAATGCTTGTATTTGTAGAAATGAAATCAAGAATTAAATCGATGTTGAAAGTGTAATCACCAGTTGATAATTGTTGAATCATTTCGTTTGTTAGGGTGTAGTTATCAGAATCTTTTTCAAGTTTTGGCAAAACAACTTCAGAAAGTACACGTTGACAAATTGCACGACTGCTCTTGTATTCTTCTTTTTTCTCGTTGAAAGTGATAATTTGATTATTTTTAAAATATTTATCTAAATTTGCATTGTCAATTACGATATAACTTTCATAATAAATTACACTTTGAATACTTGAGTTATCTAACCCTAATACATAAGAAATTTTACTTGGGTTAGGAAGATCGTTACAGAATCAAGTATGAACGATTGGAGTTGGTAAAACAATGTGTCCCATTCTTTCACGACGAACAGATGATTTAGTAACTTCAACACCACATTTTTCACAAACACGTCCTTTGTATCGAATACCTTTATATTTACCACAAGCACATTGATAATCTTTAACTGGTCCAAAAACACGTTGATCAAATAATCCGCCCTCCTCTGGTAATCCGTTTTTGTAGCTAATAGTGTCAGCGGTTTTAATTTCACCGTGACTTCATTTTAATATTGTATCGTAATCAGCTAATTTAATTTGTAATGCTTTTATGTTATTTTGGTTGTTTTTCTTTGTCATGTTGTTGTCCTTTCTTATTCGATAATATCTCCCTCATTATATGAAGACTCGTTGGCAGAAACTAATTCAGCTGATTGTATAGCTGTTTCTTCTGTTGAAGAGAAAGAGTTAAAGTCTTCATATCCACCATCATTTTTAATAACGTTAACTTGTAAACATAAACCTTGTAATAATTTAGACATATATTTAAATGCATCTGGTAAAGAAGGTTCTGGAATGTTTTTATTAAATACAATGTTACGGTATGTTAAATTACGTCCAAATACATCATCAGATTTAATAGTTAATAATTCACGTAGGTTGTAAGCTGCACCGTAAGCTTCAAGCGCTCAAACTTCCATTTCTCCAAATCTTTGTCCACCGTTTTGTGATTTACCACCAAGAGGTTGTTGAGTAATTTTTGAATATGTTCCAACATCTCTTGCGTGAATCTTATCTTCAACCATGTGGTCAAGTTTTAACATATAAATAGTACCTGTTGTAACTGGAGTAATATATTTTTCACCAGTTCTTCCATCAATTAAAACTGATTTACCATTGTCTTTAACATTGATTCCAACTTCTTTGTATAACTCAACGATATCATCAATATTAGTTCCGTTAAATGAAGGAGTAGCAATTTTTAAATTTAAATCATCAATAGTTAATCCTGTTTCAGATAAAATAATTGACAAGTCAATAGCAGAGAATTCACTAACTTTATTTTGTTCGATATAGTTGTGAGAAATTTTAACTAAATTTTTAGCAACATTTTCTGATATACCAAAATTTTCAACTACACTGTTGTGGTCTCGGTTTTTGCTGTATTCATACAATTTTTTAATTGCTAATTTTCTTGCACCTAATCCAAGATTTGTTTCAAGAATTTGACCAATATTCATACGTGAAGGAACACCGGCAGGATTTAAACAAATATCAATTGGAGTACCATCTTCGTAGTGTGGCATATCTTCTTGTGGAACAATAATAGAAATAACTCCTTTGTTTCCATGACGTCCAGCTAATTTATCACCAACTTGAATTTTTCTTTTTTGAGCAATGTAAATTTTGATAACTTCAATTACACTCTTATCAAAGTTTTCATTTTCTTGTGCATTGATTCGTTTAATTTTGTATACGATCCCTTCTTCACCATATGACAATCTTAAAGATTTATCTTTATACATTGTAGTTTTTTCGCCAAATAATTGAGCTAAGAATTTTTCTTCAGAAGTGATTTCACGTTCTTTACCACGTGGTGAAATTTTACCTACAAGAATGTCACCTTCTTTAACTTCTGTACCAATAGAAACGATACCATCTTTGTCAAGGAATGTTTTAGAAGACTCACTAACATTAACGATGTCACGTGTAACTTCTTCATCACCATTAATAGTTTTAACAACTTTACAAACAATTTCATTCAATGTGATTGAAGTTAATAAGTCTTCTTTAACTAAACGATCACTAATAACAATTGCATCCTCGAAGTTATATCCATTTCATGAAACGAAAGCAACGTTTAAGTTTTGTCCTAATGCGATTTCGCTATTATCCATAGCTGGACCATCAGCAATCATATCACCAACAGAAACTTTTTGTCCAACACTAACAATAGGTTTTTGGTTAATACATGTGTTTTGGTTAGATTTAGTAAATTTGAATAAGTCATATGCAATGTTATCAACTTTAATAGTTTTACTATCAACATAAGTAACAACACCTTCATTTTCAGCAATTACACCTAATCCAGAATCTTTTGCAATTTTGTGTTCAAATCCAGTTCCAACAATTGGAGCGTGTGGTTTAAGCAATGGGACAGCTTGACGTTGCATGTTTGAAGCCATTTCACCACGGTGTGCTTCATCTGTTTCAAGGAACGGAATCAACGCAGCAGAAGCTGAAATAATTTGTTTAGGTGATAAATCAACATATTCAACTTCGTTTGTATCAAACATTTGTTGGTTTTGTTGGTAACGACAAACATATGAATCTGTAGAAATTTTACCAGTTTTAGTATCGAATGGAATTGAGAAGTCAGCAACTATGTGTTCATCTTCTTCTAAAGCAGATAAGTATTGTACTTCATTAGTAATAACACCTTTTTTTACAACTCTATAAGGAGAAGTAATAAAACCATAATCATTGATTCTTGCGTAACAAGATAATGCCATAATTAAACCAACATTTTGTCCTTCTGGAGCTTCAATTGGACAAATTCTACCATAGTGAGATTGGTGAATATCACGAACGTCAATGTTTTTATCATCACGGCTAATTCCACCATCACCCATTGCAGAAATTTTACGTTTAGCTGACAATTCAGATAATGGGTTTTGTTGTTCTAAGAAATTAGTTAATTGATATGTGTTGAAGAAGGTTCTGATAGCATGTTGGAAGTGTTTAGAGTTAACAACATTTTTAACAGTTGCACGTTCTTCTATTTTTTTAAGTTGTTCAGCTTTAGCAGTAGGAACTCACAAACTAGATAATTTGTCTTTAACAGTTTTTTCAACTTTTGCTAAACCAATATTTAATTTATTAATTAATTGTTCGTTGATTAATTTAATTCGTTTATTTCCTAAATGTTCTATATCGTCATATAACATGTTAGATGTTTGTGTTTCACAAGCAAAAGAAATAAATGAAATAAAATCAGTTAAAGTTAATGTTTGTGTTTGAGTTTCTTCATGAGGAGCGATTAATTCAACTACTTTTGTTTGACTGTTTGAAGCGTAAACTTTAATAATATTAAGTTTTCGAGATTCTTTTGAAATTAATTTGTTTGGAGAAGCAAGTTCAACTTCGATAACTGAATCAAATTTATTTTCAACAAAAAGATTTTTAACATAATCACTTTCTTTTTTATCAATGTATTGACCAGCTGGTAATGTTCCAACGGATTGAGCAATTATTTTATTTTTTAAACGGTTAGATAGTTGTAATTTTCTATTAATTTTATAACGTCCACTTGGAAGAATGTCAAAATTTCTTTGAGTTAAGAAAAAATTAGTGAAAATTTCTTGGAAAGATATGTTGTTTTGAGAATTTTCAATTCCTCGAGTTGGAATACCTAATTGTTCAATTAAATATCTAGCAGTTCATTCTGTAATAATTTGATCCAGTAATTTAACTGCAGTAGCTGACTCTTTGTTTTCAATTTGAAGGTAAGAGAATAAAATTGTACGAATTTTTGTAAATAATCCTTGTTCAACTTTTGCTTTTTTACTCTTAAATTCAGAAATGAAAGCACGAATCATCTTGTCATCAAGAATATTTTTATGGTTGAATTTATCATTGTCGTTATTATTAGTGCCCTTTCCATCAAATGGTTCTAGTGATTTAGTAATGTAAGAGTTAGAAGAGAAAATATCTTTAATGTTTTTCTCACTCATACCAAAAGCTTTTAAAATTTCAGTTGCAGTAAAAATTTCAGCTTTACTACGAGATGCATTAGCAATTGCAAATTTAACAACATCATTTTTAATGAAGATATTAAACATATTACCACGACCTGGGTATATTTCACATACACCAACAGGAGTTTTTTTAGTAAATATTTTAAATTTAGATTTTGGTAAGAAATATAAACCTGGTGCTCTGATAATTTGACCAATAACATTTTTTTCAATACCATTAATAATGAATGTAGATCGTTTTGTTAAACATGGAATGTTTCCAAAGAAAACACCATCACTTATACTGTTTTTATTTTTCTTAACACCAACTATTTCTCCAGTTTCAGTGTTTTCTAAACGAACATCAACATATAAAGATTTCTCATAGCTTAACCCTTTGCTTCTTGCTTCATTTTCATCAACAAACTTTTTTGGTTTTACTAAAGGAAGGATACCATAATAGTGAGCAATATATTTATTGTTCTTGTCGTGTTTTATTGGAAAATAGATTTTGAATAATTGATCTAATTGTTTAAAAAGTAACTTTTGATCATATGAATTATTAACATATTCTAAAAGATTAGGTTCATCAAAAAAATCAGTAGAAACTTTTGAATAATTAATTCTTTGTGCGGTTTTAGAGAATTTAATAACTTTATTGCTCATTTAAACAAAAGATACCACGCCATTCTATACTTGTAGAACAGTATCAAAATGATATAACTGATTAATATTATATTAATATTTTAAAAAATGTGGTGTATTAATTAAATTTTTAAAATTCGCTTAATTGCATTAATCTCTTCATTTTTACCAAGTTCGTTAAAAATACGTTTAAGTTCTGAAATTTTTGAAAATTTTGTATCATTATTAATTTCTAAATATTTAAGAGCTTTATTTTTAAATTTATCTTCATAACTAAAAGAAGAAGCTAATTTTTTTCAATCATTTACATATCAAATAATTGGATAATGGTGGTTTTTTCAAATTCCTTTAAGTATTTCAAATTGAATAATTTTAGCGTTTGTGATGAATTTAGGATTTATTAAACTAAGTATGTATGACAGTTTTGCATCAAGAACAATGATATTACGCAATGAAAATTTAGCAATTCTAAATCCTGTATCGATATCTGGTCCTAAAAAGTCAAGTCTGTCTTCGTCTGCTAAATTAGGAGTAATAAGAGTTAAGTAACTTCATTTATTTTTATCTTTTCCTAAATCATTAACAGCAACACCTGAGAATAATGTTGTTTTAAACGCAAGCTTAACTTTAATATTGTTAGGTGACATTTTTTTAATATAAGTATTAGATTTTACACATATTTGGTTAATTGAAGCAAAAGATTGTAATAAATCTTTTTTACTATCTACTTTTTTGTAAAAAAGCAATTCATCACCAAGTGACTTCCATAATTTACAATCTTTTCATGTGTTTGTTGCAATATGAAAAACATCTTTATATATATTTGTAAAAAGTTCAGCTCAATCTCGATCGTATGTTTTATACAAAGTGGAATTTTCGATATCTAAGCTTAAATATAAATAAAAGCCTGCTGTCTTTTTCATACTTTGATTATATGGTTATAATTCATTAGATAGTTTTTATGTAATTTGGTTCAAAAGTCTTATCAACTTTTTTAAAATATTCAATGCGATTTATAAGATTTTGGAATATATCAATTTTATGATAGTCTTGGATGATTTTAATTTTATATAAATTTGCTAGTTTTTCTATAGATGGATAATCAATAATTGTGGTTGGCTTAATTTGTTTATTATTAAGAAATATTGCAGTATAAAATTTATTCCCTCTTGCGTCAAGGATTGAAACACATTCATTTGTTGCTTGCAATGTCAATGAATCAATTGCATATATATCTAATTTATTAATTGATGCCCATGTCTTCGCTATGATAGCACCTACGCGTACTCCAGTAAAACTTCCAGGACCACTTGTAAGATATATTGATTTAATCTCTTTTTTATTAACTTTTGAAATCTTTAATATTTTATTTATGTGTTCAACAACCAAATCTGTTAGATTATTATGAGTTGGGATTGATTTACAAGCAATAATTGTTTTATTTTGAAATAAACAAAGATTGCATTTTTTTTGTGTAGTATCTATAAATAAAGAAATAGGAATATTATGATTTGGTTTATGTTGGAAACCACTTGCTAATATGTAAATGTTTTTTCCACAAAAAATTCCACAAAAAATTACTGAGCTTGTACAAACGAAAGCATCAGGAAAATTGAATATAGCATTTCATACTAAGTATTTTGATTGGAAATAATCAATTACGCCATTTCCAATATCTTTTTGAACTAATGCATCACTAAAATTGAATATTCCACTACTAAAAATTATGAAAAATAACATAACATAATATCAATCAGAAAATATGCATATTGCTAAAAAAAATACAACAAGGCATATTGTTCCTTGTATTGTCCTCATAACAAATGGGTAATCTTCACCAAAACTAAAAGCAGAACCTTGATTCATTATTATGTTTATGTGAATAAGTAAATTTTGGTCTCCTCAAGGTCCTAACCCTTGCTTTTGACATCACAAATTCATAGTTAAACTAGGGATAATAACTATTAGTAAGGCGATAGGAAAAAACCTTACATTTTTATATATTTTTTTTCATGATATTTTTAATGACATATAATTTATAATAATTATATGAGTGATAAAATAAACGAATTAGGTGAAAACGGCGAATTAGAGTCATCTTCTCCTATTTCTGGAACTGTAAAAAAAGAAGATATTAATATTAATAAAAATATTGGAAGTTTTGGAGACAACGTTGATACGTCGTCAAATGCTTTTGAAGATCCTGTTTCTGATACCATAGAAAAGAAAAAAATAAAAATTAATTTTGAAAAATTTAATACATTTAAAAATTTCAGTAATACAAAATGAGGAAAAGTTAAAAGTGTATTAGACAGATACCTTAGCAATTCGTTATCATATAAAATTATTTGAGCTATATACGCTGGTATACTAGCTATTGCTATCACTTTATCAATTTCTTTTATTGTAATTATTGATCGAAATTTAGGATTACATGATCATAATTACAACAATATTAAAGCTATGGTTGACACTGGTTTAACTGGAGAAATTATGTCATATATAGTCTTAGGTCTTCCTATTATTCCTTTATTCTTTTTATTTATTTGCTGATTAGTACAAATAAATGGTGTTGTAAAATCTTTGCGTTTCCACTTGTTTGTAATTTTTACTTTAATAATTCTTTGTTTAGTTTTAATACCTTCAACAGTTGTTTCATCAATTTATATTCATTATTCTTCTATTGAAACTTTTCAATAATGTTAAATATAGTTCTATATTGCCCAGAGATACCACAAAATACTGGTAACATTATTAGAACATGTGTTGGTTTTAATGCACATTTACATTTAATAAGACCATATGGTTTTATATTTGATATCAATTCTAGTGATTTAAAACGAAGTGGTGTTAACTATTTAGATAAATCTCACATAACAGAATATGATTCATGAGATGATTTTAAAAAAATAGTTACAAACAAAGATAAGATATATTTTTTAACTCGATATGGAATAAATAAACCAAATAGTTCTAATATGAAAGATGATGGGAATAACATCTATATAGTTTTTGGAAAAGAGTCAACTGGAATTGATAAAAACATTTTAAAAGATAATGTTGAAAATACTTTGCGTATACCCACATCAAAAGATGTTAGGAGTTTAAACGTTGCTAATTGTGTTTCTATACTTGCTTATGAATTTGCAAAACAGAATGACTTTAAAGGATTAGAAGCTAGTGAGCCACATAAACCTTTATTTGGCACTAAGATTTAATTCGTTAATCATACCACCAATATACATTTCAAGATCAAATGGAGCAATGTCATCGATTTTTTCACCTAGACCAAGGAATTTTATTGGTAAATGTAATGTATCTTTAATTGCTAAAACAATTCCACCTTTACTTGTACTATCTATTTTAGTTAAAACAATTCCTGTGATATTTGTTATTTCATTAAATGCTTTTGCTTGTGATAAACCATTTTGACCAGTTGTTGCATCAATAACTAACAATGATTCAATTGGTTGTGTTGGGTTTGTTTTTTTAATCACTGCATTAATTTTTTTTAATTCATTCATTAAATTTAATTTATTTTGTAGTCTTCCACTTGTATCACACAAAACTACATCTATTTTATTTTCATTAGCAAATTTAATTCCTTCATAGACAACACTTGCAGGATCTTGTGCTTCTTTAATAGGTTTAAAAATTTTAATATTAAGTAACTTAGCTCATTCATCTAATTGAGCAACAGCACCAGCTCTGAATGTGTCAGCTGCGATCAAACAAACAGTGTATCCAATGTTTTTTAAAAAATTAGCTATTTTAGCGATTGACGTAGTTTTTCCAACTCCATTGACTCCGCTAACTAAAATAACATTACATTCATCTTTTTTAAGATTCAATTCACTATTTATATTTGTATCTTGTATGTAATAAACAAATAATTTATCTAGAATGATTTGTTTTATCAATGAACCATCTGCAACATTTTGTAATTTTATTTCTTCAATGATCGATGATAAGATTTTTTTAGTAGCAGCTGTTCCAATGTCAAAAGAAATAAGTGCATCCTCTATATCATCTATAAGGTTTTGATCAAGTTTACGAAAGTTTTTTGCAATATCATTGATTGCATTATTTATTTTGCTTGATGAATGTTTTAAGCCGCTATCAAATTTTTTTTGATGAACAATTTCGTTTTCTTTATTTTTATCTTTAATTTGATCAGAAATTTTTTTAGAAAATAAACATTTTATTTTATTTATCAAACTCATATGTAAATTATAATACCACTAAGATGTGTAGATTTATAAAATCTGCAACCGATGCAAGTGGTTGAATAGATGATGATTGCAATGAATTTTGTTTTATCGGAAGAAGTAATGTTGGAAAGTCTTCTTTAATTAATTCAATGGCTAAAAAAAAGATTGCCATTTCTTCTAAGACTCCAGGTAGAACACAATTGATTAATTTTTATTCTTTTAAACATTTTCGTATTATAGATTTACCTGGCTATGGATATGCAAAAGTTTCTAAAGATAAACACAATGAATTAATGGCTTATATTGATTTGTATATCAGTAGTAGGAAGAATATATTTGGTGTTTTTCAAGTGTGTGATATTGGTGTTGTTACAAATGATGACAAACAAGCAAGTCAATATATCCAAAAAAAATTTATTAATCATTTTGTTGTTTTAAATAAAATTGATAAAATTCCAAAAACTTTACTCAAAAAAAGAATTAATGAAATTGCAAAATTTTTATCTATTGATGAAAAAAAAATTATTTTAACTAGTACTAAAAAAAATTTAGGAATCAATGATATTTATAAAAAAATTCACGAATGTGCTAAGATATAGGCACACACACTATAAATAAATATAATATTATTATGAAGAAGCGTCAAGCAAGATTAGAATGTACAGTTTGTAAGCATATAAACTACTTAACTTTTCGTAATCCAAAATCAACTCCTGAAAAATTAGAATTAAATAAATATTGCAAGTGATGTAGAAAAGAAACTAAACACAAAGAAACAAAATCAAAATAATTTGTTTTTATTTGTATTAATTTTTGTATACATATATGTATAATATTTTTTTTATTTTGTTTTTCTTATCTATAATTTATGATGTAAGAAAGGAAAATAGGAAAATATGGCATTAAAAAAGAAAGCAAAAAAAGTTGTAAAACATGTTGCAAAAAAACTAGCTAAAAAACCTGCAGCAAAGAAATCTGCAAAGTCTTCTAGTAAAAAAAAAGTAGCAAAAAAACCAGCTAAAAAATCAAAGAAGAAATAAATTAACTTCTTTTTGTTAAGTTAATTTTTAGCTTAACAATAAAACGATCATTAATGGCATCGATAACTTTACGAAGTTCGATGTCATTTTTGATTTTATTACGCTTTTCACCTTCTACTTTAAATTCACGAATTGAATTATTAGTTGCTTTGTAATAGTCATCTAGAAATTTATCAACTTCTTCTTCTGTTACAACAATGTTTCAATCTTTTACTAAATATCCTCAAATTGCCATTGCAAACTCAGATTCTTTTACAAAATTAATTACTTGGTCTTTGTTAGCTTCTTTATTTTTTTCTAAGATTTTTTCAACTAATTTATTAATTTCTTCTTCATCATAAATTGGTTCAAAAAAGTTTCTTAAATATTTAGCAACACAAGAAACACTTGTACTTTGGAAAACAGAGAATTGTCAACGCGTATACATGTTGCTAACAATAGCTTTTTCATTTTTGTTATTGCTTTCTAAATTCTTTGCAGTTGTTTTAAAAAGGTGAACACCTAAATCTATAGATGTTTGATCTATATCGATTTTTTCTGCAACTAACTCTTTTGAATAATCAATTTCATTAATTAGTTTAACTTTTGTAGAAGGCATAATGTATTAGAAACGCAAATTAGCGTATGCTTTGTTTGCTTCAGCCATCTTATGAGTATCTTCTTTCTTTTTAATTGAACCACCAGTGTTGTTGAAAGCATCAATAATTTCATTAGCTAGACGATTTGTTTGATTTTTTTCATTTCTGCTTCTAGAATATAAAACTAATCATCTTAGAGCTAAAGTTGTTCTTCTTTCAGGAGGAACTTCTGTTGGAACTTGATAGTTAGAACCAGCAACACGTCTAACTTTCAATTCCATACTAGGTCCAATGTTCTCAATTGCTTTGTCGAATACAGTTATAGCATCTTTCTTAGTGTTTTTCGCAACTATATCTAATGCATTATAAACGATAGATTGTGCTAAACTCTTTTTACCATCATACATTAACATGTTGATAAGTTTTGCAACAATTTGTGAAGTGTAAATAGGATCGCTTAATATTTGACGTTTTTCTGCTCTATTCTTTCTCATTATGCCGCTGGTTTACCTTTCTTAGCACCATATTTAGATCGTTGTTGAGTACGTTTTCCAACACCTTGTGTATCTAATTTTCCACGAACAATGTGATAACGAACACCTGGTAAATCTTTTACACGGCCACCTCTAACTAAAACGATTGAGTGTTCTTGTAAGTTGTGTCCTTCACCTGGAATGTATGCAAGAACTTCTTGTTTGTTGCTCAATCTAACCTTAGCATATTTACGTTGAGCTGAGTTTGGTTTCTTAGGAGTCATAATACCAACACGAGTACAAACACCAGTTTTGAATGGGTTAGCATCACCTTTAATACGGTTTTTAATTTTGTTGAAATTAGATTGTAAGGCCTTAGATTTAGACTTAGCGTTTTTTTTCTTTCTTCCGTACTTAATTAATTGTGATATAGTAGGCATTTTATATATTATATAAAAGTATTTAATAAATTAGAAAAAAAGGCAATTGTTTGAACGGCACAATATGTAGGAAAGTCAGAGATATTTTTTAAATCTATTTCATCTGTATATTGTTTATTAAATATAGTTATAGAAATATAAAGTTTGTCAATAGATATATAAGAAACAACACATATATCTGTTGAGAAGTTAGCTATACATTTTTTAGATGAGTCAAAAACAAGTACATGTGGATCACTTGTATTGCTAATCCCTATTTTTTTAAGCATTTCAAGATTATTAACCACATATGATCCTATCATTGATTTATTAACAGTTCTTGTTAATATATTACTTATCAAACCATTTGTGCCAATTTCACATACAAAAAGTGTTAATTTTAGCCTTTTAATATGTTCAGCTATTTGTAATGCGTATGTACTATTTTTTTGCATTTAATAATTTTTTGATTTTGCATACGTAAATAATTCCACTTACAATACTTAATACGCAAGCAATTCATAATATTCCATTTTGTAAAACATAAAATGCTTTTGTTTTTTCTCATAAGCTTCCACCGCCGTCAGAATTAAATGCGAAAAAAATTGTAATAATCCCTATGAATTGAAAAATAGTTTTTAGTTTTCCAAAAATATTTGCTGGCACAACAATTTTTTCTTTACTTAATGCACTCATACGGTACCCATCAACAACCATATCTCTTACAATTAGTATGATTGGAATAATAACAAAAATTTGTCCTAATTTATTAAAACCAATACAAAGCAAAATTAAAGTGGTGTTCACAAGAACTTTATCTGCAAGTGGATCCCATATTTTTCCCCAGTCACTTATCCAGTTATATTTTCGAGCTAAATAACCATCTAAAAAATCTGTAAGTGAAGCAAGAACAAAAAGACCTCCAGCTAATAATCATCTAAGACTGAAATAATAATGATCATCTCATAAATCATAGTTATATACTCAAGGTTTAGATTTACTAATAATAAATCATGCATTTGGCATGCATAATAGAGCAATAACTGCAACACTCATTAAAATTCTAATAATAGTTAAAATATTAGGTATGTTTTTAGCACAAAAAATATTCTTTTTATTTACTTTTTTCATCTTATTAATATTTGTTATCTTGACGGGTGTGATTAATTAAATTTTTTTTATCATAAGCGTTTTTAATATCTTCAATTGTATAACCTAAACCATATCCAAATTCTAAATATTTTTTGTAAAATTTTTTAATAATTTTTACATTATTTTTGTTTTCTTTAAGTTTAGTGATTAATTTAAATAATTTATTGATTTTTTTAGTGATTTCTTTTTTTGCAAGTAACCTAATATTGTCAGGAATTTCAAAAGTTGGAGCAATTTGATATTGAACACAAAAACCACTAATGAAATGAATTGTATCTACATATTCTTCAAGGATTACACAACTTTCACTGCCTGATTTAACAGATCAATATTTAAATGATCGTATTTCATTACTTAATTCACCTAATTCAACAAGAATAGCTAATTTACGTTCATTAAAAGTGTCAGAATAATTTGTGTTTGAGTTTAATAGAATTTCTCTGTCTAATTCATCTTGTTTAATAATAATTTCATTAAGATTAATAATCATAATATGATTATATTATTTCTTTAGTTCTTTTTCTCCATAACGTTTTTTATAGATTTCAAACTCCATAGCATATAAAGAGTAGCGATTAAGTCCGATTGAAACAATGCTTAAAATAGCGCTGATTCCAAAAACTAAGCCATAAGATGGTAATTCAGTTAATGCATGTAGTTGTTGGAAAATCACTCCAACGAAAATAATAAAAGATATCATTGTTATAAAAATAAAAATAAAATAAAAAATATTACTGATAAAATAAATTTTAATGTATTTTTTTGATACACTATTTTTGATAATAGGAAGGTCTTTGTTGTTGAAATAAAAACCTAAACCTCAACAAATGATAGAAATAGGCATTACAATTCCGATTGGTGTATAAATTTCTGCAGGATTAATATCGCTTGAGTCACTTAGAGCTATATTGTGATGTATGATTCAACTTAACGCAATAGCAAAGACAACCAAGAAATTTGAAAACATGAACAAGTATTTAGTCCATCTAAAATGTAAATTATTTTCTACTTCAATTTTAGAAACATCCATTATTTAAACAAAACTAAAAGGTAATCCTTTTTTCCTTTCTTAACGTATGAAAATTTATTATCAATCATTTGTGATTTATCAAGAGTAAATTCAAAATCGTTGATAACAGTACTATTAACACTTATTGCATTTTGTTTTATTAGTTTTCTTGCATCTGATTTTGATTTTGATATTTGAGCATTAACGAGTAAATCACAAATATTGATTTTTGAATCTTCTACTGTGTATTTATTCACACCTTGCAAAGCAGAAAATAATTCACTAGTTGTTAATGAATTTAATTTATCATTGAATAGTGCGTTAGAAATTTTTTGACATTTTTCAAATTCGTCATTACCATGAATATCAGTAACAACAGCTTGTGCTAAACATTTTTGTGCGATTCGTTTAAATGGTTCTTTGTTGTGAAGTGCAATAATTTTTTTAATTTCATCTTTAGATAAAAAAGTAAATTTTTTAATTAATTCTTCAACTTGTTCATCTGGTTGATTTATAAAAAATTGATACATTTCATATGGAGATGTTAAATTCTTATCTAGAAAGATAGCACCTTTTTCACTTTTTCCAAATTTAGTTCCATCAGGTTTTAATAATAAAGGAACACTAAAACAACATGATTGATTTTTAAATCCAACAGTTTTTCTAATCATTTCTAATCCAGTAGTTATGTTTCCTCATTGATCGGCACCACCAAATTGACATACAACATCATGGTTTTTGTACAAATATAGTGAATCATATCCTTGAAGCAATGTATAACTAAATTCAGCATAAGATATGCCGGTTTCTAAACGACGAGCGATAATTTCTTTTTCTAATAAGTAATTAACATTAATTAATTTTCCGATATCACGTAAGTAATCAGCAACTGTCATGTTTTTATAAAAGCTTGCGTTATTAAAAACATCAGTCGCATGAGAATAAGTAATTAATTGTTGTCGTATACTTGCAACATTACTTTCAATTTCTTCTTTAGTTTTTAATTGACGTTCAAGTGTAGCTGAAACTGATAATTTAGGATCTCGTGGATCTCCAATTAAACCGGTCATTCCGCCAACAATACCATACACTTTATGACCAGCATCTGTTAGTCGACGAACTAGAGTTAGTGTAACATAATTTCCTAAATGAAGTGATTTAAATGAAGGATCAAAACCAACATATGCAGATAATTTTTTATCAAAAAAATTTTTGATTTTTTCACTACTACTAATGTCAGCAATTAAACCTCTCCACTTTAAATCGTCATAAATGCTCGACATACAATAATTATAATAATACATACATATGTCAGCTGTCCATAAACCATATTCGCAATATATGTCATCTTGCCAATTATTTCTTATGAAAAAAGAGGGCAAAAAAACCATGGTTTTATTACAAAAAAGAAAGGGTGGTTGGGGTGATGGCCTGTGAGAAGCTGGTGCGTCTGGACACATCGATCATGGCGAATCTCCTGTTGATGCAATAATTCACGAAGCAAAAGAAGAGTTATGCATAAAAATTAGCAAAAAAGACGTTGTATTTTTCTCTGTTATTAACAAACATGCAAGTAAAAAAGATATTTTTTATAATTTCTCTTTTTATTGTGAAAAATGAACTGGTGTTCCTAAAATTGGTGAAGAAGATAAAATTTCTGATATAAAGTGATTTGATATTAAAAAATTACCAAAAAATATTATTTGTGATAGAAAAATTGCTCTTGGAAATTTTTTGAATAAAAAGTATTACGATGAATATTACATAAAAAACAACTAATGTTTATTTGCATAATTGCGGGAGGTTCGGGGACAAGATTATGACCTCTTTCAACACCAAAAAAGCCAAAACAAATTCTTCCTATTGTTGGAAATAAAACATTAATAAAATATACCTATGATTTGGTTGCTAAAGTTACAGATTCATCTAATATTTTTATAGTTTCTGAAAAAACTCACTATAAAACTATCATCAAACAACTTAGTGGATTTAAAAAAGAAAATATGATAGTTGAGCCATATCGTAAGGGTATTTTTAATTGTATAGCATTAGCATATGGCAAAATTAAAACGTTAGCAAATCAACCAATTGTTTTTGTTCATGTCGATCACATTGTCGATAATGAGAAAAAATTTATTTCTTCTATTAAAAAAGCTTACAGTTTGTCTAAAACTCAAGATTCAATAGTGATTGGTGGAAAAAAACCCAATTCTCCACAGTCTAAGTATGGTTATGTTGAATGCAAAATAAGTCATGGATTATGTAAGGTTTTAAAATTTATTGAAAAACCACCATATGAAAAAGCTAAAATATTAATTAAAAAACAAAATATTTTTTGGAATGAGGGTTTTTTTATATCATCATTCGAAAATTTTATTTCTGAAGTTAAAACAAATAATAAGTCACTTTTCCCTGACATAATGAAATTAATGCAATTAGTTAGAAATAAAAAATCATTTGTTAAGATGTACAAAAATTTAAAAAAAGATACTATAGAGTGTGTACTATTAAATAAAAGCACCAATCTTTTACTTTCTCCTATTTCTTTTGTTTGAACAGATGTTGGAACTTTTGATTCAATATATAGTCTGGAACACAAAGATAAAAATAAAAATGTTATCCACGGACGTTTTACTATAAAAAATGTAAAAAAATCATTATTGATTAATCAAACAAAAATTAATTTTATTATTAACTCACTTGATGACATAGCTGTAATTGCCACTGTTAATGGAATAGTTATTGCTGATTTAAAAATCAAAAAAAATTTGCTAGATAAATATGTTTCTGAGCCAATGTTAAAAAAGGTTCAAACATTTTTGTATAACAAATCATTATTAAAAAATACTTCAAGTTATAAAATAAAAATAATTGGGCTTGATAAGAAGATATGTATCGCTAAAAATAAAATAGAAATTAATTAAATTTCAAAAGAACTTTTTTTAGGGAACATTTTGTTTAAAAATTTTTTACAAGTGTTTTGATTTTTTTTATTAATTTTACAATTATCATTTATACAAAAAAGATTAGGTTTAATAAATTTAAGAAGTCATACGAATTTTGCTGTTAAATAAGTTTCTTTATATCATCGTGTTTTTCTTAATATTACTTCGCCCTTTTTGTGAAAATATAAGTTAACAAGGTGGCGAGAAATATCATATACATTTCTATACATGTTGCAACGTGTTGCATTGAATGAATTTTTGTATTCACTATGTTCAACCATATATTTTCAATGAGAAACACGATTAGGGACTATGTTGTGAGTGTGGGAAAAAAGAGCTCACGGTGAAAATAAATTCATTCCAGCAACTGATGAAGCTAAAATTTCAACGTTATATTTATTAGAACCGGAAAAATGTGTTCAATGTACTGAATAGATAGGCTTGCCGGTTTTTGTAAAAAAATAACTTTTATCAAGTTTTTTGCCCACAAAGTAATCATCAGAAGCTAATAAAAAATATTCAGAAATTCCAGGTATTTTATAAAAACTTGCTTCTAAAGATGCAGTGTTGAAACATGGTTTGTTTTTATCTGGTAAAATTATTGATTGATCAATTATGTGTATCTTTTTATTTTTAAGATTTAATTGAGAAGGGCATTGCTTATCAGTAACTATATATATGTTATTTACCCAAGGAATATATTTTTCAACACTACGTAAGCTATAAATAATTTCATTATTTTCTCTGAATGTTATTGCTTTGTTTTCGAAATTATATTGGCTGTTTTTAAGATACTTTTTGTTTCTTTTAATGTAAGAAGGATCGTCTTTATTTACTCAACAATATACGAGATCGATTTTCATATACATTATTATAATTTATATAATTTAATAGGTGATTTATTTAATTTAATGGTTGTTTTTTGAGATCTAAGAGCAGCAGAGATGATTCTGCCAATGTTGGCGTTTATCTGCATTGTTTATGTTTTATTTTTTTTATTATTAAAAAAAGGCAAATTAAATAATGTGATGATTCCTGTTCAATTTTGTGTTTCTTTTTTAATAATCGGCGAGTTGATTGAAATAGTAACTAATTCACATAATCCAGCTGAACTCCCTTTATATTTTTCAACTCTTGTTTTTTTAGTTAACGGTATTGTGTGTTTTTCAAAAAAAAATTCATCTTTATATAGTGTTTCGTATTTTTTATCATTAATTTTAGGATTTTATATTACACTAGTTTTGTTAATTACACCATATACAATAATTTTTACAATGCATGAAAATTTTAGTGATTATCGTCATTGTTTTGTTTATTTATCTCACTTAATTGATGTATTTGTTTTTCTTTGATTGGCAACAATTAAGAAAATTAAATTCACTAAATATGATCTTGTCTGTTCTGTTGTGATCGCTTTTTTATATTCAACACTAATAGTTATTTTAAGTATTGTGTTGCTAGGTGCTAATGGTGATGGATATGATTTTGCCACACATATAAATGTATGATGATGATATGTATTTTATCCAGCAGTAATTTGTGCATTGTCTTATGTCGGTGGATATATAGTGCAAAAAATACCAAGCTACTATATCCCTTTTAACAAAAAATGAAAATTTTAATAATTTCTAACTGAGGCATACATGATATGATGGGAGGCACTGGAAAATACCATACACTTTTAATAAATCTTTTGTATAAAAAATATGAAATTGATGAATATGGTGTTTCATATAGTGCTGATGTTAAAAGTGATAAATCAAACGTCATAATTCGTTCTCCTTCTGATAATTTGTGATATGAAAAGCTAAATAGTTTGATCAAAAACAATAATTATGCTTTTATAATTTCTTCGGTTTTTGGAAAAAATTCAACAAAAATTGATTACTTTAATAACAAAGTTATTTATATTCAACATTTGAATACTAAGTTTTTGTTTTTTATGTCGATACTTAAGTTATGTCCACTTTTTGATAAACAAATTAAATATGCAGTGGCATACGATATTCATAATAAAAAAAATTTATCTCTTTTGTTTAAAAAACATTGATTTTCAGTGGCACTTCCTTATGAAGGAGATTTAGTTACAAAATCTCCTAACCCTTCAAAAGTTATCGTTAGTTGTGGTCGATTGTATGCAAAACAAAAGAATGTAAATTTTTTGTTAAAGATGTCTAAATATGCAAATTTTGAAATATGACTCTATGGACCTTCTTCTGTAAAACAAAAAGAGAAGTATAAAAATGTTAAAAGTTTTGGAGCTTACAACCATAGTCAATTAGATGAAATATATAGTAAGCCAATAGCATCTATTTTAGTAAGTAAATTTGAAGGATTTGGTTTTTGTCTAGTTGAGTCATTGCAACATTCAACACCAATAATTGTTAGACACACTTTTAGTGCTGCTAAATATTTAACAAATGAAAATAAAAATGGACTTCTACTAAATAGATTTTTAACCCCTTATTTAGCTGCTAAAAAGATAAACAAGTGACTTGAGAAGGTTGATTACCAAACTGTTAGTAATAATTGTTTAAATTTTGCGAAAAATAATTTAAGTTTACAACAATTTGAAAAATCATGAGAAAACATTATAGATTTTGTATTAAACGACAAGTAAGTTATTTAAGTAAGTTGATTAGTATATTTTTAGCAACAATAGGATTTGCTTGTCCTTTTGTTTCTTTCATTAAAAGACCAAATATAAATTTTTCTACTCTCTCTGGGCGTTCCTTGTATTGAGACACAATATCGGGATTATTTTTAATAATATTACTTAAAATATCACGGATAGAATTTTCATCAGTGATTTGAATCAAGTTTAATTTTTTGATAATTGAGTCAATGTTCTCATTGTTTTTATAAATTTCTTCTATAACAAGTTTTGCTTGTTTACCATTAATTTTATTATCTTGAATTAATTTAATCATTTTAATAATTTCATCTAAAACATTTTTTTTGATATTTTCGGTTGAATCATTATTTGCATTAATAAGTTTTTTTAATTCAAAAACTATTCAGTTAATTGCACTTTTTTGATCTTCAACATGTTCGCTAACATATTTGAATGACTTATAAAGTGGATAATCCTCTAATAATTGTGTAATAACATCATTATTAACTCCATCATCAATTAATTTTTGTTTAATATTTTTAGGAAGTTCGTTTTGATTAAGTGGAGTTGAATTTATTAAATTCAATATATCAATCGCTGGGATATTAGGTTCTGTCATATAACGATAATCATCACTTTTTTTATCCCTCATAAAAATAGTTTCAAGTTTTTCATCGTTTCAACGTCTTGTTTGTATATTCATTTTTTGATTGTTTTCAATTAAATTAAATTGTCTTTTATACTCATAATCGATTGCATTGATAACGCTATAAAATGAATTAATGTTTTTAATCTCTGCTCGAGTACCAAGTTCGTTATTTTTTGAAATAGATATATTCAAATCAACACGCAAACTTCCATCTTCCATTTTGCCATCACTAATTTGTAAAAATATTAAAAGTTGTTTTAATGATTTTAAAAATAAGATGCATTCTTCTTTAGAATGTATGTCTGGTTTTGTTACTATTTCAATTAGTGGAACACCAGCACGATTGTAATCTAATAGTATGTCATCACCATTTTTTGTTTGTTTTGCTGTATCTTCTTCTAAATGAATCCTTTCTATTTTAACATTTACACCATCATCTTGTAAAATACCATTAATACCAATTGGATTAAAAAATTGGGTAATTTGATAACCTTTTGGCAAATCAGAATAAAAATAATTTTTACGATCAAATTTTAGTGAGCTATTTATCTCCATATTTAATGCTTTTGCTAATTTAATAGCCAAGATGACCGCTTCTTTGTTTACAGATGGCAAAGTACCAGGCAGAGCTAAATCAATTTCGTTAATATTTTTGTTAGGTTCATTATTAGAACTATTAGCTGAAGAGCTAAACATTTTTGTTTTCGTTAGAAGTTCAACGTGTATTTCCAACCCAATTGATAATTTATACATCTATAAAAATTATAATAGTTAGATATATGAAAACAAAAGTTATAATGGTGTGTACTGAATGTAATTCACGAAATTATCATTATGAAAAAAATAAATACAGCGATAAACGTTTTGAATTTAATAAATATTGTCCAAAATGTAATAAAACTACTTTGCACAAAGAAACTAAGTAATTATTTTATTTCTTGCAAATGAACAGATCATTTGTTAGTCTAAATGATTTGTTTTTTTTACTTTTTTCAGCAAATTTTAACAAGCTATCTATTTTAGTTGAAGAGATATTTGGAATATCATTTTCAGATAACAAACGATATGCCATGTGGTATTTACATTCATCATTTTGACTATTTAAGAAAGTGTCTAAATAGTTTTTTTGTTTTCATGCACTATATAATTTTGTGATTTTAGTATTAAGTTTTGCATTTTTCTTATTATGTTTTAATATTTTCTTATAAAAGTATTTTAGCGAGGTCTTGTCAATGGTTTTACGAATTCGGTTTCGCTCATACAAATCAGAAAAATTAGATTCATCGATGCCGTAAGAAACATTATGAGTTTCACAATATTTTTTAAGATTTATTTTAGGTTTGAACAGAAGTGGACGGATTATGTTTAGATCCTTGTAGTTGCTATTTTTTTTTATTCCATAAAATAAAGCTTTAGAATTTCTTTTAATTTGCATAATACCTGTTTCAACAAAATCGTTAAGATTATGGGAAATCAGCAAATTATAACAATTAATTTTTTTAGCGTTTTTTAAAAAGAAGTCATATCTAATTAAACGAGCAATGTTTTGAAAGTTGTTTGATTTTTTTTTATAAACTTTATAGATTTTATCAGTTACATTTAAAATTTTTAAGTTTATTTTGTTTTTTTTACAATAATCAGATACAATTTTTCGATCTCTAATTGCTGTGTCTCGTTTGTTATAGTTCACATGGCAAACTAATGTAATTTTTTTCTTATATTTATCTAGCAAAGCCATAGAGTCTGGACCACCAGATACTCCAGCAATATATTTCATATGAAAATTATATAATATATACAATAATATGGCAAGTAAAAAAGGTACTGGTTCAACAAAAAACGGAAGAGATAGTAATCCGTCATTTTTAGGATGTAAACTAGCCGATGGACAATATGCAAACGCTGGTATGATTATTTATCGACAACGTGGTAATAAAATTTATCCTGGTAAAGGTGTTGGTCAAGGAAAAGATCATACATTATTTGCATTAATTAATGGGGTGGTTAAATTTTCTAACTTTGGTTCTAATAAGAAACGTGTAGAAATTATTGCAAAATAATTATTTTTTCTTATTTTTAATTATTGATTTCATTGGTTCAAAAGTTTTTCTGTGCAAATGATTAATAATGCCATACCTTTCAATTGCTTTTTTGTGTTGAGAGACACCATATCCTACGTTTTTATCAAAATGATACATAGGATAGCTAGGAGCTAATTTTTGCATATAGGAGTCATGTTCTACTTTTGCAATAATGCTTGCTGCAGCTATTGCTTGGTATTTTTCATCACCCTTAATTTCTGTTTCAATATGTCTATTGTCAATGACGATTTTTTCTGCATCAACTAAATATAAAGCTTCTGAGAACTTTTTTGCATCAGCAATTAAATCAACCATGGCATTGTGCACACTGGTTTTGATATTATCAACTTTGTCAATTTCATCAGCATCAATAAATTTAGTTGCATAATAAATTGCATTATTGACTATGGCTTTATATAAAATTTCACGTTTTTTTTTGCTTATTTGTTTTGAATCATTGATCTCAGGGTTTTTATATTTTTTGTCAAAAATAACTAAACCCACAACCAATGGTCCTGCTCAGCTTCCTCGTCCAACTTCATCGAGTCCACCAATGAATTCGTAGCCTTGATCGAAAAACTTTTTATCATTCAAATATAAATACTTATTCTTTATCATAATTCACTTTACAGATTTTATTATCTTTAATAAGATTAAAGAAAAAATCTAGTGCTCGGTTTTTATCATATGAGCTGTTGTTAGTATAGAAATTGTATTTGGTGCATAGATGCTTAATGAAATCTTCGAAATTATTTTTTTTATCAATCTTAAAATATTCATTGAATTGAATGTGATAGTTTAAATTGTAAAAATTAAATATTCACTCACAAACTTTTTCTAATGGGATAACTTCTTTTTTAATTACATTTAATGCAGAAAGAATGTATCCTTGAGTATCTGATTCTATTTTTTTAACCATAATACCAGGTGTATCATAAAGAAATAAATTTTCATTAATTTTAATTAATTGATTTTTTTTGGTTGTTCCTGCTTTATTTTGTACTATTGTTTTAGTTGTATAGTCAGTAATAAAATTTATTAGAGATGATTTACCAATGTTTGGTAAACCTACCACTAAAATATAAAACTGTGGAATTAGTAACCCTTTTTGTTTTAGGGTTTTTATTTTTTGTTCAAAATGTTTATAAATTAGGTTGATGATTTTTTTTCTATCATTTTTATTTTTTGTTGAACAAAAAAAAATATTATCATCTTTTTTTAATGTTTTTTCATCTACCAAATCGTTTTTGACGGCGATTGTTATTTTTGGTTTGTTAATTTCTGCTATAAGCGAATCATTTCTAGAACTCTTGATTGAGCGCGCATCTATTACTTCAATAATTAGGTCAAGTGGTTTGATTTCTTTAATCTTCCTAATAGCACTAGCCATGTGGCCAGGAAATCAATTAATATCCATATAGATATTATAATTTTCACAATGAGCGAAAGTGTTGAATTAGGTTATTTAATTAGTAATAGTGAATACAAGTCATTTGATGAGATAATCACTGTATTAACAAACAAAGGGAAACGTGTGGCAATGATTGCTATGGGGGTTAAAAAAATAACTTCAAAAAATGGCAGAAATTTAAGGTTTGGTTCTTTGACTGAATTCACATATTTTCAAAGTCGTAGTGAAGATAAAGTATCAAAATTAAAAAGTGCACATTTGGTTGAAGAAAATGATTGACAAATACAAACAAGACATTCCTTTAATGTTTTGTGCAATTGTGTTAAAAAAACAAAATACACTTCAAAAGAATTTTTTAGTTTCTTTAAACATTCGTTAAATCTAATAGTGAATGATAAGTATAACGATAAAGTTTTAGTCAGCGTTATTTTATTTAGATTTTTATCTCTTAACGGAATTATCTTTGATGATAACTTTGAAAACATCAAAGAACCTCAGCGTTCGATAATTGAAAAAAATTTAATTAATATTGATAATGCAAAATATAGTCTTATTAAAGATGAGATTAATGCAACTAACAAAGTTTTAAGTGATCATATATTTAAAATATTAGGAATTAAGGTTTTATAACCTATTCTTTAATTATTTTTGCATCAGTCAATGTTGTATTAATAATTCTTGATTCAGAATTAGCATCTTTTGTATCGCTTGTGATTTCTGAATTCTTCACACTTTCATTAAATAGTGTAGGCATAGTAAGAATTAGAGTATCTTTTAATCTATTTGCTGAATTAGGTATGTACATACGATGTAATGCAATAATACAATTTCTTGCGACATTGTTTTTCATTTCATCAAAATATTTATCTGCTTCTTCAACATAAATATTTAATGGAGATTTTTGTTCAAGACTTCTTAAGCTTACTCCTTCACGGATTTTTGTTATTCTATCAAGGTGATTAGTTCATTGATAGTCAAGGTTTTGCAAGATAATGTCTTTTAATATTCTTGCTGATTGCTCTTGGCCCAATAAATCAACACGAATATCAATACTCATATTAAAGATTTCAATAATGATTGCTTTTGCATCATCTAAAGTCTTGTTGTAAAAATATGATGGACTAATGTAGTTTTGATTAAATATCATTTTGTTCAACAAAATTGACAATTTTATTGGATCTACAAGATTCTCGTTTTTTTCACTAATGTTTAAATTAACAATTTCACGTGCAATTTGATTAACCATTTTTTTCAAAGTTGAAAAATTATCTTTTCCAATTAATATTTCATCTCGTTGACGGTAAATTAATTCACGTTGATTAGCTAAAACACTATCGTAGTCAATTAAGTTCTTACGAGAATCAAAATTAAATCCTTCAACTTTTTTTTGAGCGTTGTTTAATAATCTAGTAAAGAATCATGAGTCGTATTTATCATCATCTATTTTGTTATTTGACTTATCTAACTTATCTACAGCGAAACGACGAAATAATTCATCTTGTAAAGAGATAAAGAAACGTGTAGATCCGTTATCACCTTGTCTTCCACTACGTCCACGTAATTGGTTATCAATTCTTCGGCTTTCGTTTCTTTCTGTGCCAATAACATAAAGTCCACCAAGTTTACGTGTTTCATCTGTTAATTTAATATCAGTACCACGACCAGCCATATTTGTAGAAATAGTTACAGCACCTTTGTTACCAGCATTCATAACTATTTCTGCTTCTTTTAAATTATTTCTAGCATTAAGAACTTCGTGGTTAATTCCTTTATTTCTTAAAATTTTTGATAAAAGTTCCGAATCTTCAACAGAAGCAGTACCAACAAGGATTGGTTGTCCAGTCGCATGTACTCTTTCAATCTCAGAAGCAACGTGTGCGAATTTAGAAGCTTTATTATCAAAAATATAGTCATTGTGGTCAACTCTTATGATTTTTTTATTAGTTGGAATTGGAACGACTACTAAATTATAAATTTTTAAGAATTCTTCTTCTTCGGTAAATGCAGTACCACTACATGCAGCTAATTTACTATATAACCTGAAGAATGATTGATAAGTAATAGTGGCAACAGTAATATTTTCTGGTTCAATCTTAACGTATTCTTTTGCTTGGATTGCTTGTTGTAATCCTGCACTATAACTTCTTCCTTCTAAAATACGTCCTGTGAATTGATCAATCAAAAGTATTTCATCACCACGCACAATATATTGAACTCCAAGTTGAAAGATATAGTTAGCCATTAAAGCATTTCTTATTTTGTGATTCAAATCGGAATTCTCAATTCCGTGGAAGTTTTTAAGGTTAAAAAATCTTTCAGCTTTTTCAACTCCACTCTCTTCTAAAAAGATTGTATTAGTTTCTGGATCGCTTTTGTAATCTTCTTTTGATAAAGTTTTAACAAATTTATCAGCAGTGATGTATGCTGATGTATCTCTTTTTGGTTGACCACTAATAATTAATGGAACTCTAGCTTCATCAATTAAAACAGAGTCACCTTCATCAACAATAGCGAAATTTAATGAACGAATAACTTTATCAGCATAGTTTTTAACCATGTTATCACGTAAGTAATCAAAACCTAATTCACTATTTGTTGTATATGTAATATCACAAGCAAACATTTGGCGTTTTGTATCTGTGTCAAAAGAAGCAAGGTTATAACCAATTGTAAGACCTAATGGATTCAGTGCTTCAGCACAAAACTTTGCATCACGTTGTACAAGGTATTCATTTACTGATACAATATGCACACCTTTTTTAAGTAATGCATTTAAATATGCAGCAATTACACAGACAAGTGTTTTACCTTCTCCTGTATATAACTCAGCAAAGTCTCCAAAGTGTAATACAGCAGCACCAATTAATTGCACTTTGTATGCGAATATTTTATGTACTCTTCATACTGATTCACGAACAGTAGCAAAAGCTTCATGAATAAAACTATCCAATGAATGGCCGTTTTTAAGTAATTCTAAAAAATGTTCAGTTTTTTTACTTAGTTCTTGATTTGTTAATTTACGATATTCCTTTTTTAAATCGTCTGTTCTGTCTGCAATAAGTGAAGCGCTTCGTAAGATTTTCTTATACGGAGCAAATACATTTAATCTTTTGATTCCTAATTTGTTCATTTATATTAAGTCTAATAATATTATATTTATAATATTAGTATGGAATGAAAACAACTTAACAGTGAGTTTCAATTATATATAAACGAGGCAGCTAATTATTTAAATGACGAATATTTTAAAATTCGTAGTGGCAGAATTTCACCTTCTGTATTTGATGATATCAAAGTAGAAGTCTATGGTGATTTCTTATTACTTAACCAAGTTGCTAATATTCAAATTGTTGATGCAACAACTGTTTTTATAAAACCATATGATAAAAGTTCATTAAAAGACATCGCAACCGCAATAAGTAAGTCTTCTTTAAATGTTAATCCTGTTATTGATGTTGAATTCATCAAAATAAAATTTCCTCCTATAACAGAAGAAACAAGATTGCTAAATGTTAAACGCTGTAAGGAATATCTTGAGCAAGCAAAAAGCAAGATTAGAAAAGGACGTGAAGAAATAAAATTAATCATTAAGAAGAATACTTCTTCATTAAGTGAAGATGATGTGTTTTATTTCAATGGTGAATTGGATAAAGAAACTAAAAATGCAAATTCTTTACTTGAAAATATTTTCAATAAAAAACAACAAGAATTATTAAAAATATAATGCTTGTTACTCATAAATTAACCCTTGAAAGAAAAAATGATTTAAAAAACCGTTTAAGTGGTGCTTTCTATTTGATTTTGTTATGTGTTGCATATGTCATCTGTGTAATTTTATGTGATCCTAGACATAAGATAGATAAAGATGCTAATTCATTTGATGGATTTGCCTACTATATCCCAATATGAGGGAATTTAATTTTTGCAATTATTATGATTTTTTTTAAAATTGCATTGGTTTTTGCAATTTGTTTAGAATTAGATAATTGCTTTATAAAATCCAATCATAATAAGAAAATTATTGCCACTTTATTTTTGTGTTTATTAATCCCTATATTAGCAGCAGATTATTGCATAATTTACTACTCATATTTTGGAGTTAAGCAAGATTACTTACAAATTACACCAATAATTTATTTTTGCTTATTTTTTGTTAATTTTATTTTTATAATTCCAATTTGTTTTTTATCAAAAAATTCTAAAAACTTTAATAAATTTAATGGTATATGTCTTCCGACAATTTCTTTCATATTAATTGTAGCTCTTAACGCTATTAGCTATTTGTGTGTAATTAGAGGAATATTTACACTTTTAATAATATTATTAATACCAGTATGTAGCGATGTTGGTGGCTATATTTTTGGTATATTTTTTGGACAACACAAACTTGCACCTAAAATTTCTCCAAAGAAAACATGAGAAGGGTTTGCTGGCAGCCTAATCTTTTCTATAATTTTTATTGTTCTTTTAATTTTTTTATATGGATATGGTTCACATTACCAAATGCAAGGTAACTTGTTTGGTAACCAATGAGACCAAAATGCTACAAAAAATTCTATGATAAATCCAAATAAATTATTATGATGGATAATTATTGTGATTATGATTCTAGCATTAACAGTCACAAGTATTGTGTCTGATTTGCTGTTTAGCGTATTTAAAAGAAAAAATGGAATAAAAGATTATTCCAATATTATCAAAGGACATGGCGGTGTACTTGATCGTATTGATTCATGAGTACTACCATTATGTTTATTTTTTATTATTGTCCTTTCTATTTCTGGTAGTTCTACAATAATAAGTGGATGAAAAGATCATAATAGAATATTTAATATTTTTTACGAAGGGTAAAATATAATATTTTATAATGTCTAAAATAAGAACAAGATATGCTCCTAGCCCCACAGGATATTTTCATATTGGTGGTGCTAGAACCGCACTATTTAATTATTTGTTTGCAAAACATTATGGTGGAGATTTTATTGTTCGTATAGAAGATACAGACGTTGACCGTAATGTTAGTGGTGCAACTGATGTACAATTAGATGGTCTTGATTGATTAGGAATTATTCCTGATGAATCACCTCGAAATCCAAAAGAGTTTAAACCATATATACAAAGTGAAAACTTTCCTTATTTTAGAGAAATTGGTGAAGAATTAGTAAAAGAAGGTAAGGCATATTATTGTTTTTGTACTTCTGAAGAATTAGAAGAACAAAGAAAAAATGCTTTGGCACATGGCGTAACGCCAAAATATAACCGTACATGTTTGTTTCTTACAAAAGAACAAATAGATGAAAAACTAAAACAAAAAATACCTTATTCAATCAGATTAAGAATTCCAGAAAACAAAGTTTATACATGGAATGACTTAGTTCGTGGCACTATTTCTGTGCCATCAGATGCATTAACTGATCCAATAATTGTTAAATCTAACGGTATTCCAACTTATAATTTTGCTGTAGTTCTTGATGATCACCGTATGGAGATTACACACATTCTTCGTGGTGAAGAACATATATCTAATACTCCATATCAATTAGCAATTATGGAAGCATTAAATTATGATGTTAGCAAGGTTGTTTTTGGACATTTAAGTATTATTATTGACGAAACAGGAAAAAAGTTATCAAAAAGAAATAATGACCTTAAACAATTCATTGCTGACTATAAGAACGGCGGGTATATCAGCAATGCTGTTACTAATTTCATTGCTTTATTAGGATGAAGCCCATCTGACAATACAGAAATAAACAGTATGAGTGATTTAATTTCTAAATTTGATGAAAAAAGAATAAGCAAAGCTCCTTCTTTTTTTGATATTAAAAAAATGAATTGATTAGATAGTGAGTATTTTAAAAAAATGTCAGAAACACAATATCTTGAATTTGTAAGTAAATTTATTAATGTCGATTTATCAACATTTATGAATAAAGATTTAGCTATTACTTGTTTTAAGGATCAAATTCAATATGCTGAGCAAATTAATTCATTAATCTTTGAAACATTCTTGTCTTTTTCAATTGAAAACATTAATCAAATTTTATCATTAAATTCTATTGATCAAAATACATTTTATCAATGTATTTCAGTGTTAGAGGAAGCAATTAATAATTACTCTGTCATTGATGTAAACAATGCCAATTTAATTGTTAATCAAGTTAAAGAAAAAACTAATTTAAAAGGAAAACCTCTTTTTATGTCAATCCGTCTTATTGTTATAGGAAAAGAACATGGTCCTGAAATGTATAAAATTCTTACAGTGATAGGCAAAGAAAAAATTATTAAAAATATTAAAGAATATAGAGCTAGTATAATATAAGAATGAGTCGCAATAATGAATTTAATGTCGAAGAAATTAAAGGAATTATTGACGAAAAAATCAACTTAAAAGTAATTGAAGAATCTGATGGAAATTTCTTAAAAGATATTTTAGATAAAAATCCTGAATATGCAATGAAAATATATACATGAGCAACTTTGTGTAATAAAACAGGATTAATGTTCCAACCAATATTGCCTAAAGACTCTAATGAAATTAAGTATTTAAAAAAAGATAATGAATTGAGCTTTTCGCAGGGGGGTCTCTCATAAACTTATTATTGGAGATAACTACGATGCACTTAACAACCTACTAATTACTCATCGTGGAAAAATTAATGTAATATATATTGACCCCCCTTATGGTTGCAATTCTATGGGAGAATTTGCA
>JAITDP010000008.1 GCA_031282505.1 Mycoplasmataceae bacterium
GATAAACTTGTATCTGAGTATTCAAATAGTTTAAACATCAATCAATTGTTGTTAACACAAAGAAATGATATAACTGGTGAATTTACAGTGCAACCAAAAGCAGATTCTACTGTTTATAATGCAGCATCTCAGCTTAATGCTCAAATAAATGTTACTCAGTCAGCTGTGCTTACTTATACAAAAACAATTATTACATCAGGAACTGATAGTGGTGTTCCAACATTTAAATATCGTGGTAATGCTGTAACAGCAACATATACTGTTGTTTCTACACCAGCAGCACCAATTTCTTTTTCAAACAATAAATTAGTGTATGCTTCCGGCGTTGAATATTCAGGCGGGTTGTTTGTTATTACTGGAAGTTATACAACAGGTGGTAATACATATACAGCTTCGTGAAGTATATTTTGTCAACCAAATTTACATAAAATATATACACTTCAAGGAAACGGTTGAATATCTTCTGGTGCTTCTGTAATTTATATTCAAAACCCTAATAAATATGACTACCCAATAAATTCTAAACTTTTTGTAAATTTTTCACTACGCTTTAATACTAGCGAAACAAGAACTGTAAGTAGCACTGCAAACAGTGACTATTTTACTTCTCAAAATAGTTACTGTTACACAACCAATGGCTTAGGTTTTGTATCACTAGAATACCGAGTAACTACGGCCATAACTAGTGATGCTGGTAATATAGCCATAGCGTCTTTAGGTGTTGCAGCCACAGGCGCATTAGTAGGTTTTGTTTATACAATAATTAATAGTTCTGGTTGAAATTTATAAAACTATTCAGTTAGTATTTCAAAACCATCTTTTTTTACCAAAACCATATGCTCTCAATGACAAGTTAATTTGTGATTGCGTGATTTAACTGTTCATTCATTATTTTCTATGTAATATTCATCTGAACCAGTTAATAGCATTGGCTCAATGCAAATAGTCATGCCTTCAACAAGTTTGACTCCACTATTAATACTTCCATAATTTAATATGCTAGGATCTTCGTGAAGTTTTTTTCCGCATCCGTGCCCACTAAAATCTTTTACAACTTCATATCCATATTTTTTTGCAATTTTTTCTGTCACATTTCCTAAATCGCCAGTATAAACTTGTGATTTAATAATTTTGATTGTTTCCATTAAAGATTCATATGTGGCATCACTAATTTTTTGTGCTTCTTCGTTCGCACCAAAAATAATTGTGAATGCACTATCACATACATATTCGTTATATGTTACACCTATATCAAAAGTTACCATATCACCATTTTTGATTTTATATTGTGATGGTATTCCATGAATAAGTTCATCATTTACAGAAATACAAATATTGTTAGGAAAATCACCATATTTATAAAAAGTAGGTGTTCCTCCTAATCTTTTAATTTCATTGCCAATAAGTATGTCTAATTCTAATGTTGTCATTCCGATTTTTGCACTATGATATACAAAAGCACGTATGTCTTTTCAAATTTTACATGCTTCTTTAATTCCAGATATTTCTTTTGAATTTTTAATGTATATCATTTTTTTCAATCTTTATAGACTCTAAAAATAATACAAAAATTCAAATAATTAAAATAGAATTAGTTGCACCATACAATGTACAGGTTTTAGCAATTTGAATAAGAATATGACTAGTGTTATTCATTAAGCTGCAAATCTTTCCTGTAAATTCTATAACAGAGAATAAAATGATAAATCCAAAAAAGATTTTACCATAATAACCAATCTTTGTATTAAACTTTGTGTAAATAAATAAATACAAAGAGTAAATTATTACTGCGAATGTTAAAACTAAGTTAGTTAATAACAAAGTTAAGAAAAATGATTTAACATCGAATACATATACAGGTATAAAAGTAATTCATTGTAAAAGAATTAATAAAGTACAAATATAAATGTGCAATAAAACTTTTTTTGTATTTATCAAATTTTTACTGAAAAAAAGTCTTTTTTTGTAGAAATAAGAATTGTTAATTCTTGTATAAATAACACCAATAAGTGAAAACAATAAAAATGCTAATGGAATTATACATAATGTATAGTAATGTCCACCACCGTTTGGATTGTAATTTGTTAATCAACCATAAACACTAAAATATCCATTTTTTCATATTCCAATATCATCAAAGTTTACATTGATTTTAATAAAATTAATAATAAGATTTGGAATAAAGAAAATACTTAAAATGATTGATGAATATAAAACAACAATACGCGCTCTTGTTTTTTTATTAAATAATACATAATGATTTGGAGATAATGTAATTATTCACAGAATAAATATTAGGATGAATAATATCAAGTGATTGATTGTATCGATTGATAAATCAATTCAGCTTGCGCCTCATCCAATAACAGAGTTAATTCCCAACCACGCTACTAGATTAACGATCAAAAAATTTGCATTAACAATGATTCCTAGTATGCTTATAGCAGTTTTATTTTTGCCATGTAATATAAAAATACAATAAATAATTGCTAAGAATCCGGTTTGTCTTGTAAAAAAAAGTAAATTAAATGCAATGCCAATAGCTTCATTTTTTGAGATGCATTCATAAATGTTAAGACCTCATGCAAAAAGAAAAAAAGAAAAAATTAATGAAATAATTATACACTTAGCAGCAACTATTTTTTTATTTTTTTTTAAATCGATATATCGCATGAATACTATTTGTTATTTTTATAGGCTTGTACAATAGCTTCAACTTGTTTAGAAGTAGGTGCTTTATGTTTATACATAACATACATACTTCTAGCATGTTCTTCGTTAAAACTACCTTGTGTTTTTATTTGTTTTTTTCCTTTTTTAATAACAACAAAATACGAAATTAGAAAACCTAATAAAATTGCAATTATTGTAAACACAACAAATAAAATTATTTGAATCAAAGAAGACATTATTTATGTCCCTCCATTGAGTTTTTCATACTATTTTCCATTTGGTTTACATTTTGTTCTGAAATTTGTAAACCCATACTTTTAAATATTGCTTTAATTTGTCTTCTGTTTAAAAAAGGAGTTTCTTTCATTTTCTTTTTTAGTTTTCATGTTCCAACTTTATATCCAATAAAACCACTAAGCAAAAGTGACATTAATGGTATAAAAACTTCTAATCAGATTGGCATATAAAGATATTATATTTTATAATATTTTATTTATTTCTTCTATTATTGATGAACCAATAATTCCTTTATCGTTGATATCAATTTCAAATTTATATATTTTTCCAACAGTAAGCAGCCCTTTTATTTTGCTAAAAGTTGCTGGTCAATAAGTAATTTTAATTTGTTTTGTGTCATCTTTAATATTGACAAATGCCATTACGGCCCCATATTTTGTAGTTAATTCTTTTATGCTAATGATTTCACCAATTACATTGTTCTTTCCTACTTTATTAATAGTTACATCACTAATAGGCAAGGTGTTATTTAGTTGACGTAGACTTTTAAATTTTTCTTCATCTTCGTTTTTTGAAAAATCAACGCCAAGAAGATTAAACTGTTGAATGTTTAATGATTTTTTTTCTTCATCAGTTTCAACAACATCTATTAAATTAGGCTGAATGATAAAAGTACCATCTTCAGTTAAATATTTAGAAGCAGCATATATATTTGCGATATTTTTTATTAAATACGTTCTTGTTTCAGACTGTAAAAAATCATCAAATGCTCCAGCTTCAATTAGTGTTTTTACAGAAGATTCGCCAATTCCATTTTTTACAAATAAAGAAATAACTTGTTGATAATTTTTAAAACCATATTTATCTCTTAATTTAATAATTTTTTCAGATATACTATCGCCAAATCCTTTTATTGAATTAAAACCAAAAATAATTTTATTTCGCAATAAACAAAATGATTTTTTAGAATTTAATAGTGATGGCGGCAAAACGGTTAGATTTAAAGACTTTGCTTCATTTACATAAGCGTTTATTTTTTCATTACTTCCATTATTTGATTCCAACAAAATAGTGATGAATTCTGATGGATAATAAAACTTTAGATAGCACATTCAATAAGATAAGTATGAATATGATAATGAATGGGAATGGTTAAAACCATAATCAGCAAATGATTCTATGTAAAGAAAGATTTTTTCACTTTCTTCTTTGCTATATCCATTATTTTGAGAATCTAGTAAAAAATCATATTTTAATGCTTGTAATTCGTTTTGTTTCTTTTTCGACATTATTCATCTAAATATATCAGCCTTAGCAAGTGAATAATTACATACGCCTTTGATGATCTCAATCATTTGTTCTTGATAAACAATAACATTTGATGTAGAAGATAAATACTTTTCAAAAAGTTTATTAAAATAAACAATTTTGCTAGGGTTATTCCTGTTTTCAATAAATGTATCAATGTTTTTCATAGGTCCTGGACGATACAATGCCAGCAATAATGAAATATCTTCTATATCGCGAGGTTTTATTCGTCTTGCAAGGCTTGTCATTCCACTACTCTCTAATTGAAAAATTCCAATTGTATCACCACTGCTTAATTGTTTGAACACATTTATGTCATCGATATTAATATCTTTTAGTTTGACTTCATATTTTTTGTTTTCCCAAATAAGTTTAATAATATTTTTAATTAATGTTAGTGTACTCAAACCTAACAAATCCATTTTAATTAAACCTAGTTCTTCTAAATATCCCATTTCATATTGTACGACTTGATGGTTATTGATATAAATTGTTGGAGCAATATTACATATTGGTTGGTTACAAAGAATAATTCCAGCAGCGTGTTGACCACTTTGACGAGGTATGCCAATTAAACTATCTGCAATTTCAAATAATTCAGGATATTGTGAATAATAACTCTTAATTTCTTCATTTGCTTTAGTTGGACCTAATACATCATCTTCGTGTTGAATACCATATAACTTGGTAATATTTTTAACAATTTTATTATCGATTTTTAAAATTCTTCCAACATCAGTCAATGCCATTTTTGCTTTCATACGTTGAAAAGTAATTATTGTTGAAATATTTTTTTCACCATATTTTTTAAATAAATATTCAACTACTTCATTACGTCTTTCATCTTCGATGTCTACATCAATATCAGGCATATTTTGTCTTGCAATATTTAAAAATCTTTCAAAAATCAAATTATGTTTAATTGGATCAATTTCTGTTATGCCAAGTAAATATGCAACTAGTGATCCGCCAACACTACCACGTCCAGGACCAACATAAATATTTGACGATTTTGCAAAGTTGATGTAATCATAAACAACTAAGAAATAGTCTTCAAAGCCCATTTCATTAATAACTTTTAATTCGTTTTCCATTCTTTGAACATAGACTTCAGAAGAATTAGTTTTTGTTTGCAATCCAATATTACATAAATCTTTTAATCGTAATGTTGAATTAGTAGTAATGTCAAATTTTACAAATTCATTTTTTCCACTTAAATCTATTTTAATATTGACATCTTGTAAAAGTTGCTCAAGATTATTGATTTGTTCATTATTAAACATAGTTGATGCTAATTCATCATTAGCTATACATTTGCCTGTAAAATCAGTATTTATTTCATCAAATAACTTATTTTCACGAATAGCTTCAATAGATTTTAAAATTTTAATATCTTTTTCATCCATACAAAAATTTTCCTTGGCTGCAATATTATTTATGTGTATTTTTTTATAACATTTTATATCACTCTTATTATCTTTAATAATAATAGCATAACATTCTGACAAATTAAAGCTTGAAAAATCGATGTTTTTAGATTTTGCAGAACTAATAGTATAAAGTTGCTTCAACCCTGTGTTATTTCTTGCAATATAAGCAACATCATTGATTTGAACACCAATAACTGGCTTTAAATTGTTTTTTATGCATTTTTTATAAAATTCAATAGTCCCAAACATTGTGTTAATATCAACCAAACATGCAAATTTTTGATTGTTTTTAACTGAATATTCTATTATGTCATCTATTTTAATGCTTGATAACATCAAACTATAAACAGAGTGATTTAACAAGTTACAAAACATTTATTATTAATATATAATAAATTATATGTTGATCGATACACGAAAAGAAGACAAGTCTAGCGAAAACGGGTTAGATCCTAATGTTCAAAATGCTATAGTTCCAGCATCTTATACAGGTTTTGAAATGTTTTTATTTGTTTTTTTTAGTGTTATCACTATTGGAATATTTTTTCTAGTTGTTTTTATTGGAAAAAAGAACTGATTTAATAAAATGCAAATACGAATTAATGCTGCTGCTTCTAATATTGAAGTACAAATTAAATACCGTCGTGATACATTAATTAAATTGGTAGATGCAACTAAATCATCTGTTGATTATGAAAAAAACTTATTAACTTCATTAACTCAACTTCGTTCTAAGTCTTTTGATTTCAAAGACGAAGCTGGGAGAGAGAATATTGCTGCATTAGATAAAGTTGGTTCTAAAATTAATGCTGTTATGGAGAATTACCCAAAATTACAATCAGTTGAAACTATCCAACAATTAATGACTACTGCTGATTATTCAGAAAGAGAAATCGCTGCTAGCCGTCGTTTATATAACGCTAATGTTCAAGAATTCAACTCTGCCTTATATCGTTTCCCAACAAAAATTATTGCCAAAATTCATAACTTGTATAACTTCCCATTATTTTCAGTTAACAAACAAGATATGCAAGATGTTTCTCTTAATATCGCTTAATATCTAACTTTATTAAGATATAAACCACAAGCACGAACTTTGGTAATTGACGAACCTTTTTTAGGATTATTTAAAAGCTTAGTTATATCTTCTTTTGTTTTTTTATCTTCGTTATAGTCAAGAATTGCTCCAATTAGCATTCTAACCATTCCACGTAAGAATCCATTGCCTACAACACGAATCTCTATTAGTTTTCCTTTTTTGATAACTTTTATAGTTGATATAGTTCTAACTGTATCTTCTATATCACTAATACTAAAAGATAAGAAATTATGAACACCAACAAAAAAAGATGCACATTCCTTTATTTTTTTAATGTCAATTGGTTTTATATAAAGCAAAGCGTAATTGTTTAAAAACACATTATCCTTGTCTAGATTAATTTTATAAATATATTCCTTACTCTTTGCACTAAATCTTGCATTAAAATCAGGATCAACGTTTTTGAGTGATTTTATTTTTATATCATCTGGTAGCATCTTATTTAGAGATGAAAGAATTGAAGATGGTTTTAATTGTGTATCAACTTTAAAACTAAATACTTGATTGTAGGCGTGAACAAAAGCATCAGTTCTTCCACTTCCATATATAGTTACACTTTTATTGAAAATTTGGTGTAAATTATTTTGTATTATTTGTTGAATTGTTTCATTATTTTTTTGTACAGCTCATCCGTGGTATTTTGTTCCATCATAAGTTACCACCGCTTTGTAATTGTTCATTTTTATTTAGAAATGATTTCAAGTTCAAACATAGATATTGATCCTAATAATGTGTTTGTAGATATTAAAACTGTAATAAAACCCATCACAACACATAGAAGTGAAAAAATAATCAAACTTGATTTTGTTATTTTGTATTGCCTATATTTTGTTGTAGTAGCATTAGTAATAAAACCACGTGCTTCCATTGCATTTGATAAATCAATAGATTTTAAAAATCCAATAGTAAATACAGGGATAATTAGAGATGTCAATGATTTAACTTTATCCAAAATATTTCCATTTGAAAAATCTACACCTCTACTTGCTTGTGCATTCATAATTCTTTGTGCTTCACTAACTAATGTAGGAACGAATCTAAAAGAAAGAGACAGTATTACAGATCATTCCTTAACTGGTGCTCTAAATAATTTTAATGGGAACAACAATAAATAAAACGCGTATGATAATTGAACATTTGTTGTTGTAATTGTCAAAAGCGATATTAAAATAATCATTGATGAAATTTTAACCGTAATAAGAAATGCATACACTAATGTTTGTGATGATAATGCATATCACGCTGAACTATAACCAAAACCCATTCATATTGTTTGTCCATGATAATAAACACTACTTATTGAAATTTGATAACCATTAGAATGAAGGCTTCTAAAATAGTCATATGCTTCTCTATAATTGCCTCCTATTTTAAATGCAGGAGATCCATCATAAGTAATTCCTCACATTTTTGCAATGAAGAATTTAAAATTATCAGTATTATCATATTGTTCAAAAGTCCCACTTGTTTTTCCTCATCAATTGTATCATGAATTTTCAAATATTATTACTGTTGGCGATTTAACAACAGCTCAATTAATTATTAAAATTAAAGTAAAAATAAAAATAATACTATATGCAATAATTTTGGTATGTTTTCATGCTGGTTTAATTGAGAATCACAAAATTATAATTAGTGAAAAAGTTGCTACATTTGCTAAAAAGTTATTAGCAAGAAAAACCAAACAAACTAAAAATAATATTAATATCAATTTTATAAAAGGATTAAAATTGTAAAATACAGCATCAATATGTCTATTTTTTTTAAGCATTTTTACCTCCTTCAAGTAAATTTAATTCATGTACTAACTTTTCAATAGTGCGAGGTTGTTTTTTTATTAGAACTTTATATTTTTCATCTCTATCAATTAATTTTTTTATAATCGAAAAAATTAAAGGAGTAGAAAGAGAAGTTTTTTTAATTAATTCTTCATCTTGAAAGATATCATATGTTGTTCCAGATTTTAAAATTTTTCCATCTCCTACAACAACAACATTATCAGCAATTTCAATTGCTTGATTCATTGAATGAGTTACAATAATAATAGTTTTTCCTGCTTTTTTTAAATTTAAGAAAATATTCATCATTTCTTTTTCACCATTAGGATCAAGTCCGGCTGTTGGTTCATCAAATACAAGAATGTCCGGTTCGATTGCAAGAATACCAGCAATTGCAACACGTCTCTTTTGCCCTCCACTTAATCCAAACGGGTCACGAGGCAAAAAGCTAGTATTCAATCCAACTTCTTGAATATATTTTTTTGCACGTTTTTTAGCTTCATCACTTTTTACCTTAAAGTTTAAAGGACCAAAAATAATATCTTTTTCAATTGTTGATTTAAATAACTGATATTCCGCAAATTGGAAAACCATTCCAATTTTAGAACGAATAGATTTTATATTTGTAATTTTATTACCTTTAATCTTAATTGGTTCGCCAAATATTGCTATCTTTCCATTCTTAGTTTTATTTAGTCCGTTAAAATGAGAAATTAAAACTGTTTTTCCAGATCCCGAATCTCCGGCTATAAAATGAATTTTATTAGCTTCGAACGAATAATTAATTTTATCAAATAATTTGTATTCATTTTTTGTACCTTGATCAAAAATGATCGACAAATCTTTTAATTCAATAGCTGGCGAATGTTTATTTATTTTTGTTTGCATATGTAATCAACAATTTTATTTTCATCAAAAGATAAAGGAAAATCTTTATTGTATTTTTGCATTTCAATACAGAAACGAGAAATGAACGGAGAATCTAATTTTATATTCAATAAGAAATCACGATTCTCAAATATTTCTTGTGGTGTACCAATTTTTAATACTTTTCCTCCACTCATAACAATTACACGATCTGCACGAGTAACTTCTTCCATATCGTGAGTAATAGAAATAATAGTTTTTTTATATTTCTTTTTCAATAAATACATCAAGTCTTTAAGATTGTTTTTTGATAAAGGATCAAGCATAGCAGTAGATTCATCAAAAATTAAAATATCAGGATTTGTTGCAATAGAACTAGCTATAGCTACACGTTGTTTTTGACCACCACTTAATGTATGTGGAGCGTCATTCACAAAATCAGACATACCAACGGATTTAGCAACTAAATCTATAACGTCATCCATTTTTTTTTGAGGCACTTTATAATTTTCTAATCCAAATGCAATATCATCACGAACAGTTATTCCAACAAATTGGTTATCTGGGTTTTGAAATATAGTCCCTAAAGAACGACGGATATTTAGAATGTTATCAGAATTAATTTGCAGTCCGTTTACCAATATAGAACCACTTTGTGCAATTAAAATGCCACCTAATAATTTTGACATTGTAGATTTTCCACTTCCATTATGTCCAATAATGCAAATATATTCTCCATGATTTATTGTAAATGATACATTATCGATATTTTTAATATTACTAGTGTATCCAAAAGTAACATTCTTAAATTCGATAATTTTATTTTCCATTATTGTTCACAAGCAGGTGGAACGCCTTCCACTGCCATAGCTTTACGACATTCAGTACATTTTCCCCATAATTTGCAACTCTTGTTAGCACATGGACAATTTTTGTTAATTGCTTTATTTTCTTTACTCATTTTTAGGCGTTATAATTATAATAATTATAATATAAAGTAATAATGGAGGCTATTAATACAAATAATAATGCTAATAACCATAAAAAATTAAGCCTATTTGCTGCCATAATGGTAATTATCGGTGGTGATATGGGAATTGGAATTTATTTCAAAAACATTTCCGTATTTAAAGCCAATGACTACAATGGTTACGGTATTTTAATTTCATGATTATTCGTTGCGTTTATCGTAATTTGTAATGCGCTATGCTTTGGAGAAATTGCGACATGTAAAGTTAAAGGAAATGAAAATGCTGGTTTAGCTGGATGAGCTGAAAGATTTTTAGGAAGATGAATGGGAAGATTTTTAGCAATCACTACACCAATTATGTATCTGTCATTCTTTGCTTTTTCTACATCATTATTTGCAGCTGAAGCATTAACCAACACAATTGTTTTAGATCAAGCAAAGGGAACTACTGCCGCCAACCAATTACCTATTGGATATATTGTTTTGATTGGTCTAGGAATATTAACGATATTAATATCCATTAACTTCTTTTCTCACCACTTTGGAACTGGTGTTGCTAAATATACATCTTTTGCCAAATTCTTGCCGCTATTCACAATTATCATTATGGGTATTTTTTTTGGTTTTATAGGAGGAACAAGCAATTTCTTTAATTCTCAAACAATACCAGATGCTGGTGGAAAAAATACTTTTTCACCTACTGGAATATTAAAATCATGTCCTGCAATTATGTTCTCATTTGATGGATTTTTAATTGTAGGAAGTATTACAAATAAAATTAATAACTCTAAACGTAACATTCCTCTAGCTATCTTAATTGCTATGGCTTTCAGTGCATTTGTTTATATATTGATTACAACAGCTGAAATAATTTTAGGCGTTGGTAATGCATTTGAAGTATTTGAAAAAATTGGTATAAAGAGTAATGAATGAATAACAGCATGTAATTGTATTCTTTCTGCGTTCATGTTTATTGCTGCATTCGGCGTTGTTAATTCAATGTCAATGGCTGCACTTCACTCTTGTGCTGCCGCTGTTGACAACCGTACTTTATTTGCAAGTGAATGAATAATTAAAAAATCTAATGGTCGTGAAATGACTTCAGGACTTATCGTATTCTTATTCGTATCGCTTTTCTTCTTTTTAACATTGTTCTTGCCATCAATTATTTTAAATACTGATATGATTGTTGATGGAGCAACAAGTACAATGGCTGAATTCTACTTTATTATTTATGGACTTATGTCATTTGCTTGTGCTTGAAATCGAAAAACTAATAAAGTTGAAGTTATTAAAACAAAAGGTCTTGTAGTTTTTGCTTTTATTTCAGGAATCGGTTTCATTTCAGTTGGTGTGTATACAAGTTTTTATGAATTCTTTATTAACGCAATTTTAAAATCAAATGAACCTGTTAGCTGAGGTTTATTGCACAATGATCCAGCATGATTAAAACGATTTAATATAGGATGAGGAAGCTTAGTATTCTGATGTTGTACACTTTGTTTTGTTGGAATTCCTTTAACAAACGATGCTTTGATAAAACTTTCATATAAATTTACAAAAGTTAAATATAACCAAAGAACTTTATTTGACAAATATGTTATATAACGTAAACGAAATCAAAAGAAAGGTTAAATCCTCTCTTTCTTCTTTTCGTTATAAACATACACTCGCTGTTGCTTTATATGCAAAAAAATTAGCAATCATTCACGGTCTAAATCAAGAAAAAGCATATGTAGCTGGTTTGTTACATGATTATGCAAAAGAATTAAAAGATTCACAAATTATTTTTATAACTAAAAATCACCCTAAGTTCTCTAAATACCCAAATGTCCGTACATTGCACGGTATTGCATCCGCAGAACTTGCAAAAAAAGAATTTGGTATTGTTGACCACGAAATACTTGATGCAATATCACAACATGTTATCCCTAACAAACATTGTTCAAAGCTTGTTATGATTATTTATATCGCTGACAAAACAGATATTAATAAAACTAAATATTCTAACGCTATTAATCCGAAGCAAATGCAAAAATTAGCTGCATCAAACCTTAGAAAAGCATTTAGACTTACACATAAGCTAACTAAGCGATAATTTTATCAAGAATAGCATTAACGAATCTATATGAGTTTGGTTCACTATAGTTTTTTGCATTTATAATTGCCTGATCTATAGCAACTTTCTTTGGAATTAAAGCAACCTTGTTTTCACAATATGCAGTAATAATGATAGCTTTATCAACTGTTTTAGTTCTCTCTCAAGTTCATTTGTTAGAAATAAGAGGTTTAATTAAATCAGCAATTTGTTCTTTGTTTTGCAAAAAATAATCAACAATACTTTTTTGTGTTTCGTCAAAACTATCAATATTCATAGTGTTATTTTCGTTATTTAAACATGAATAAATATATCTAAAAACGTCTACACGTTTTTTTCATTGTTGCTTAACATTATTTTGCATTTTTGTTTTTAAATTCTTGTCAAATTTTTTCTTTCTTTAAAAAGTTTTTAATAGTTTCACTAGGTTGAGCACCTTTATTTAAAAATTCAAGAACTAATTCTTTGTTTAATGAAAGAGCTGGTTTGTTAGCTAAATTATAAGTACCTAAAAGGGCAATGTATTCACCATCACGTTTTTTTCTTGAATCCACAGCAACTATACGATAAGCAGGAGACTTGTGTTTACCAAGACGTGTCATTCGAATTTTTACCATATATAAGATATTATATAATATTTTATATGGCAAAAGTTAGCTTACATTTAGAAATCAGTGACGAAACTTATCAGTCTTTTAAAGAAAAATTTGAGCAATTAAAAAAAGCCCTCCCTATTTTACCTTACAACAACGTTGAAGACTATATTGCTCATTTTTTAGAAATCACAGCTAAATTTAACGGAAAACAAAACAATCTTGGTGATGATATAGAAAAGAAACTTTCAAGCATGCTTAATAGCTCTGGAATTGATTTTGAAGCAATCTCTTCGATGTTCAAAACCAATGATACTTCAAAAGATAAAGCAAAGGAAGAGAAAAAAAACGACAATAAAGATAAGGAAGAACATTTAGACTAACAATGCTTGCTATCTTCTTACACATTGATAATACAACTGAAAGTCTTTTAAATTTAATTTCAAACATTCCTACAAATTCTGCAAAAAATATAACCTTATATATTCATGATTCTTCAAGCGATGAAAAAAAATTATTTAATGCAAAAAAATATGATTTTTCACAATTTAAAAATATTCAATACATAACAGCAAATAATGTCAAAAATTCTCTTGGTTATGCATATAACGATTTTCTTGCAACCACAAAGGAAAAATATGCTTATTTTATGAATTCATACAGTGCCTTACCTGTTGACTTTTTTGATACATTAAACAATGAAAATAAAGATTGAGACTTTGCTATTGCCAACTCTTTAGTAAATGAAACGAGAAGTTGTGAAAAGATCAAAAACTTATTTCCTTGTTTTTTGCCTATACTTTATGATAAAATTTTTTCAGTTGATTTCTTAAAATCTAAAGGAATTACTTTTTCTTTGAATCACCCCAACATTCTTGTTTTTTTATACAAAGTATTAAAATCATTTTCTAAGGCTTATTTAATAAAAACAGCTAACGATATTAAGAAATGTTTTTTTCTTCCTTATACAACACCTAATCATAATTTAGAACTTTTAAATGAATTCACTAGCAATTACGAGAGATCAAATTTCTGAAATGATAATTTTAAGCAAATATCTTTCCTTGCAAGTTTTTATGTTATTGGTGAAGTGCTCCCATGTATTTTTGCTTCTCACAAAAATGTTATTGTACGAGAAAATGCTGTGATGTATTGTGAAACATATTTAAACAAACATTTTAAAAATTGAAGCGACAATAGCATTTATTCTGCAAACAATCTATATATTTTTAAATTAATAAAACGATTTAATTTTAGTGATAAAGCAATAGAAGAAATAAATCAAAATATTATTTAATGAAATCATCAAAAACATATAGGATAGCAAATGCTAATGCAAGAATTTGGATGAGAATTTTGGATACAATATTGTGCGAATTTTTTATTGTTTTAATTGACGTTTTAATTTTTTTAAATGATAAAAACAGATTTGATAATATTAATTTTTCAACTTGAAGATATTTAATAGCAAGTTTGGTGTTTGTTTCTTTGAATACAATTTATTTTATTTTGATTCCATACCTAAATAAAAAAGGTACATTAGTAATGTTGATTGCTAAGTATCGTTTTCACAATATGAAGGATAACTATTTATTCAATCTTTTTAGACATGAGTTATTTATTTGAATAATCCCAAGTTTTATTATTTTAATTATTTCAATCATATGCGCTACTCAAAATGGTACAAATGCTTTAAAATTCATTGATGCAATCTCACTATTTAAATGAACTTGAGGATTTGACTGAATTAGCCTTACTGCTGGTATTCTGAATGTTATTTTGGTATTTTGTTGCCTTTTCAACATTGGTTTTTTTATTACAACAATAGTTAAAAATAAAAAAAAAACACCACTTGATCTATTTTCTAACGTTACTATCATTTCATCAAAACCTATTTACCAAAATATTAATAAAACAAATACTAATAATACTTTCACGATGCCAGGAATGCTTACCGACAAGCATCTTGAAGGAGTGGAAGAATAATGTTGTTAAATAACACACAACAAAAAGCAGTTGAAGCAGAGTTTGGCCCTATTTTAGTTATTGCTGGAGCAGGTACAGGAAAAACTCGTGTCCTTATTAGCAGAATTATATTTTTGATACAAAACTTAAATATTAATCCTAATGAAATTTTAGGTTTAACTTTCACAAACAAAGCTGCTAATGAAATGAAAAAACGAATTGAGATCCAAAACCAAACACCACCAAAATGAATGGGTACTTACAGTTCAATATGTTTAAAAATTTTACGAGAAGAAATTCAACGATTTAATCGTAGCAAAAATTTTACTGTTATTGATGAAGAAGACCAATCTTCTCTTGTAAAAGAAATATGCAAATTATACGGAATAGACACAAGAAAAATTACTCCAAGCAAACTACTAACTTATATTTATAGTTTTAAAGGTGACAGATATGAAGATATTACAGATCTTTCTATCGAGAATTTTAAAAAATTTAATTTGTATTCTTGAGATGAAATCAATATAGTTAAAAAAGTATTTTCGATTTACCAAAAAAAATTAATAGAAAATAACTTTGTTGATTTTGATGATCTATTGTTATTAACTCTTAAGTTGTTTGACACTCATAGTGATGTAGCTCAAAAATGAAAACAAAAATTTAAATATGTCTTAGTTGATGAGTTTCAAGACACCAACAAGATTCAATTTGAAATTTTATTACATTTAATTGATCCTAAACAAAATAATATTTTTGTAGTTGGAGATCCAGATCAAACCATATATACATGGCGTGGAGCTTACAGTGAAATTTTTAATGATTTTATGAAGCGTTTCAAAGATTACAAACTTTATGTTTTGGATAAAAATTACCGTTCAACACAAAATATTCTTGATGCTTCAAATAAATTAATTAAAAATAATTCTAACAGAATAGATAAGAGTCTTAATTCTGATAATGGTAATGGCGAAAGTGTTTTTATATATGAAGCTGATAGTAATGATGAAGAAAGTAATTTTGTCGCTAAGCAGATTATTGAACTTTCATCTAAATATAAATACAGTGATATTGCTATCTTGTATCGTAATAATTATTTATCAAGAAACATTGAGGCAGCATTGATGAGTCACGGTATAAATTACGTTATTTATGGAGGTGTTAAGTTTTATCAAAGAAAAGAAATCAAAGATTTGTTAGCTTATTTAAAAATTATGGTTAATGATGATGAATTTTCTTACAAGCGTATTATTAATATTCCAAAAAGAAATATTGGAATTGCCACAATTGATAACATATCAGTTTATGCATTAAATCATAATATTCCATTTGTTAATGCTCTATATTTAACAAATACAAATGAATTTAATTTAACCTGAAGTGCTGGAAAAATTATTCCATTTATTAATGAGTTAAGAAACTTGAAAGAAAAAACAAAAGGTTTGTCTGTTTCTCAAACTCTTGAAAAAATTATTGAAACAATTAGATATGAAGACTATTTAAGAACATTTGAAGATGATATTACACAACGTCAAGAAAACATTAAAGAATTAATTTCATCAATAAAAACCTTCGAGTCTAATAATGAAATCAATAGCATTGAAGATTATTTAGATAAAATTTCTTTATATACAAGTATTGATGAGCAACCAAATACTAAAGATAATGTTTCTCTAATGACAATCCATGCTGCTAAGGGTTTGGAATTTAAAGTTGTGTTTGTGATTGGAATGAGTGAAGGCATTTTACCAAGCAATCGCGGTGATATTTACGAAGAACGAAGATTATCGTATGTTGCAATGACAAGAGCAAAAGAGGTTTTATACTTAACAACATCACATGGATGGAATCCAATTACTCAATCAGAGTCATCTACAAGTCGTTTTATTAACGAGAGCAAAGGTAAACACACTGCATATGCTAAAAATAAATCAGTGGCAATTTCTGATTTAAAATTAAATTGATTCGATTCACATAATCCGCAAAACATTTCTGAACGTTACAATGAAAATAGTGCTGACATAAATGTTGGTGACACAATTGTACATGTGGTTTTTGGTGATGGACTAGTGATTAGCAAAAAAGATGATACAGTTGAAATTTTGTTTAAGCACCCTCATGGACGCAAAACACTTAATGCAAAACATAAATCAATTAGACTTAAAAACTAAAAGTAGGTGAATTCTATTTTTAAAATCACAGTTAATAAAAGCATAATTATTAATCCCGCTGTTGTCCCACCTATTCCATAATAAATTCATTTATTTTTTTTAGTTTCATCGCTTTTCTTGATATCTTGCACTTTTATATTTTTAATATCAATATTATCATTAGCATATTGATCAACATTAATATTTAAAATACTTTCTTCACTATTTAAATTTGCTGTCCTTTTAAATAAAAATATTTTTATCTCTTCATTAAATTTTTGATAATCTTCATATTTTTCTAATCAATCGTTATTGAACTTTCCAGATGAATCATATATTGAAAATTTTTTAGAAACTAAATTTGATTCTGTAATTTCATAAATTTTCTTTTGTATGTTATCTAAATCTTTTGTATCAATATTACTAATAATACCTTTAATCTCGTTAACGCTCTTTTCATCGTTTTGGTCTATTGAATAAAATGAAACAATATGTTCTGGAATAAAAAAATTATCTAAGATTTTTTCAGAAATATCATCAATCTTTTTTTTATACATAGTAATTTTTGTATTTTTTGAATTTATTTGTGAAATAATATACTGCTTGTTCTTAATTTCATTACGATAAAGTTTGTACTTTTCAATGCGAGTTTCCATATGTATAATAAATTATAAGTGTAGCATTGTTAATGCTCATTACTTAAAATGGAAAACGAGAAAAAAATAGTTTGCAAAAATTTTTTAAAAAAACATAATGGTGATATTTTTGTTTTAATTACTCAACTTAATAGATTATGATATAGTGGAATTTCAACTACAGAGGGATATATCGTAATAACAAAAAATAACTCTTATTTATTACTTGACGATAGATATTATTATTCATTTGCATCTCGCAAAGATATTAAAGTTATAAGATGTAATTCTATGAATGAATATTTTAATTTCATTAGTAGTATTCCAAATTGTAAAAAAGCATTGTATGAAAATTCAATCTCAATTGAACAATATCAAACATTTATAAAACCTTTAAAACTAAAAGATGATGCTGTTAATCTTAAAGAATTAAGAATGGTTAAAACTCCATCTGAATTAAAAAAATTACAAGAATCAGCTGATATTGTTGTTAACACAATAAATTGAATAAGAAAAACAATTAAAGTTGGATTAACTGAAAAACAAGTTGCAAAATTGGTTTATGTACATATGATAGAATTGGGTGCAAGTGAATTAAGTTTCGCCTCAATAATAGCAAGTGGCAAAAATTCTTCCTTTCCTCATCATTCACCAAGCGATAAGAAAATTCAAAAAAATGAATTTATTACAATCGATATTGGTTGTGTGTATGATGGATATTGTTCTGATATAACTCGTACTTTCGTTATAGGAGCACCAACAAAACGAATGAAAGAAATGTACAACCTTGTATTACTTTCTCAACAAACAGGCGTTGAAAAAATAAGAGCTGGAATGAAAGGAAGTGATGTTGACGCTATATGTAGGAATATTATTTCTAAAAACAAAACCTGAGGCAAAATGTTTACACACGGTACCGGACATGGTGTTGGACTTGAAGTGCATGAATTGCCAAACAATAAGCCAATTTATCATGGTGTCTTGCCAGAAAATTCTGTTGTAACAATTGAACCAGGTGTTTATGAACCAAATGAATATGGTGTTAGAATTGAAGATACCGTTGTTGTTAAAAAAGGAAAGTGTGTTGTTTTGACAAAAAAAGCAGATAAAAACATCTCAATAAAATAATTATTTTAAAAAAGTTTTTTTAATAATTCCACCACCCAAACATATGTTTTTTTGATATAGCACAGCAAATTGTCCAGGTGTAACACTTAATGTGTCTTTGTAAGATAAAATAAATTTTTTGTTTTTTATTTCAAAAATACCACTAATCAATTCTTGTCTATGTCTAAATCTAATAAATATTTTGTTGTCTTTTGGAATAGTTTTGTTTATTCAATTAAACTTGTTCAATTCACATTTATTAGACATCAAATATTTATCTTTATTTTTTTTATCAGTAACATATAAAATGTTTAATTTTACATCTTTTTTACAAACATAGTATTTCTCGTTGTTTCCGCCTAAGTCTAAATTTTTATTTTGCCCAATGGTATAATACATAATTCCATCATGTTTTGCAATAATTTTTTTTGATACAATGTCTATGACATTGCCTTGTTTAGGTTTTATATAGTTTTTTAAAAAAATATTAAACTTACGTTCTCCAATAAAACAAATACCTGTTGATTCCTTTTTGTTATGGTTAGATAAACCTATTTCTAATGCAATTTTTCTTACTTCGCTTTTAAGTAAATTTTGAAGAGGAAATAATATATGATCAATTTGTTCTTGTTTTAGTCAACACAAAAAGTATGTTTGATCCTTGTTTTCATCTTTTGAAAGACATAAATGATTTACATTCCTTATTTTTTTTATCTTTGCGTAATGTCCAAAAGCAAACAAGTTACAATTAAATTTTTCTTTAGCGTATTTTATAAAAGAACCAAATTTAATATATTTATTACATAAAATGTCAGGGTTAGGAGTTACACCTTTGCTGTATTCTTCAACAACATATTTAAACACTTCATCTCAATAATCTTTAATGAAGTCAACCTTATAGACTTTGATTCCAAGTTTCTTTCCAACATTTTTAACATCTTTAAAGTCTTTATATACATTGCATTGTTTATCTTGATTGTTCACATGTCCTAATACATCATTATTGACATATGTATCTCAATTCTGCATAAAAAGACCAATAACTTCATACCCTTGTTTTTTTAATAAATATGCGCATACTGATGAGTCGACACCACCGCTCATCCCAAGCACAATTTTTGGCTTATCAGACATGTAAAAATTATAACTTAATATCTATATTAATACCAGATGGTTGAAATTTACGATATTTAATTCCAACCTTATCCATAACAATTTTTGCTGCTTTAAAAATATCTTGATCAGGATATTTGTCATCATAATAAACAACTTCTGTAATCCCTGCTTGAACCATACATTTAGCACATTCATTGCATGGTGCAAGAGTTACATAAACTCTACAACCAGATAAATCACACCCTTTAGCATTTAGAATAGCATTAATTTCTGCATGTATAACATATGGATACTTTGTATTGATTCATTCACCTTTACTTTCTCAAGAAAAAGTGCCATCTTCGATTCCCTTTGGAAAACCATTATATCCAAGTGAAACTATACGGTTATCGCTACGAACTATTACACATCCAACTTGTGTTGATGGATCAGCACTACGCTTCGCAGACATCAAAGCTATACCCATAAAATATTCATCCCAACTTAAACGATTTTTGGATATTTTATTTTCCACAACTGCAACTTCCACTCTTGCTGTATGTATGCAACACAAATGATTTAGCAGAGAAGAATAACAAAAGTATAGCACAAGCTAAACCTATTACATTAGTAGCGGCTAAATAATCGCATAATTGATGAAGATCATAACTGTTAAAATCATAGATAACTCATAATATTTGGAAAACAAAAATTAAAAAAATTAAAAATATTTTAAAAAAATCACATACACATTTTTTATGTAATCAATAAGTATAAAGCAACGAGGCACTGCAAATTAAAGCAATAATACTTAAAACTCTTCATGTATTCTCTACACTAGATGTACCACTATTAATTCCAGTAAAGCTACATACATATATTAGAAACAAAATAAGACAAAAAAATAAATTCAAAAATTTTAATAAACTAAAACTATGTAATGGTTGGCACTTATTTTCCATACTTATATTATAGCGATGACTAATTCCTATCTTATTTAATTAAATCTGGACGGTGTTTCTTTGTTCTGTCTATTCTATCTTTTTTTCTTCATGTTAAAATTTTTTTATGGTCGCCTGATAATAAAACAGATGGAACTTTTGATCCATTAAAATTAACTGGTGCTGTATAAGATGAATAGTCCAATAAATCATCATTGAAAGATTCATCACTTAAACTTTTACTACTAATACTTTTATCTAATAGTCTAACAGTCGATTCAATAATGCCCATAGCTGGAATTTCTCCACCCATTAATACATAATTCCCGATTGAAATTATCTCATCAACATATTCATTAAGTCTTTCATCAAAGCCCTCATATCGACCACAAATTAATAAGATATCTGTTTTTTTTGATAATTCAGTTGCTTTTATTTGGTTATAAGTTTTTCCATGTGGCGACAATAGTATTACATGTGTATTTTTTGTTTTATTTGCTTTGATGGCATCAACTATTGGTTGAAGCATTAAAAGCATCCCAGGTCCCCCACCATAAATATATTCGTCCACCTGTTTATTTTTTTGTTTAGAATAATCACGAAAATTAATAATTTGTATTTTAACTTTTTTTTCTTTTATGCATCTTTTAATTATTGATGTATTTAAAAAATCATTAAATAATTCAGGAAATAATGTTAGGACTTTAATTTTCATTGTTTACAGGCATATCTATATAGTTTGAAAATCAATGCGTAGAAGAATTTGAAGATAATGAAAAATCAGAAAATTCACCAGATATATCATTGTTTGTGATTGGACACAAAGTTTCTATGTTGCCACAATATACATTAGTTTCTTGAATAACTCTTCCGCCTCAATAAATTCCAATCAGATTTCCATCTTCATCTAAAACTAATGATCCACTAGAACCGGCGCTCAACTCTTCACAAGTTTGTGGTTCCATAATAATATCATTGCCAATACTTCATGTTGATTTATCAACTAGAAAATGAGAAATGCTATCTAGTTCTTTTGGGTTAGAATATCAATCCTTGTTTTTATAACCAAAAAGATCTACACTATGACAACTAATATATTTATACATTGACTTTTTAGGATCATTTCTATTGGCAGGATAACCGCCAATAAAATATTGTTGAGATACAAAATCGTTTTCATTAGAACTGTGATGAAGTTTTAATGGATATCCATTGCTATCACACATTGCATTTACATCGTCAAACTCTTCGTTATTTGCCACATTAAAATCTGCATATCATAGATATGTATCAGAACCAACATTTGTATGTTCGTTAGAAATATAGGCTTGTGTAAGATCTACAAGAGAATAAAATTTATTAAAAGTATTGTCAGTGCCGTTAGTTCAATACTTACTATTAGCATTAATCTTTTGAAACATTTGTCATACATGTCAATTCCCAATAAGGTAGAATTGATATTTATGTGATGTGTCAGCATTAAAGTTAGGATCATTTGGTAATACTTTTCTTGTAATAAAAGTTGTTCCAGAAGCTATTGCTTTATAAGATGAACTTTGTACATTTCATTTATTTGCTTCAATAACGCGAACACTTAGTTCATGTATTTTAAAATTATTAGAATCAAACTTTTCCATATCTGATTCATTATGAAGATAAACGGTTTTTGAAATATACTCATCATTTTTAACAATTAAAAAATTTACTGCTACACTTTGTGCGACTTCAGTAGAATAATGCATAGTGTAAACATTTTTGTTTCAACCATCAATTGTAAAATATTGTTGGTATGTATCATCTTCAAATTCGATATCAACATCATGTGATTTTGAATTTTTGCATGTGAAAGTCAATGTATCATAATTGTCTTCGCTATACAAATCAGTTGTATTAATGTAATATCCAACTTGATAATTTTTTGAGCAAGAAGAAATTAAAAAAAATGGCAAAATTGCAAAAGTTAATATTATTGGTGACAAATACTTTATTTTGAATTTCATTAAATAAATTATATTTATTTAAGTTTTATAAAATCTTCAAAAAACACCACACGCTCAAAGGTATAATATTTTAGATGATATTTCCTAAATATGATGTTATTGTAATTGGAGCTGGTCATGCTGGTTTAGAAGCCGCTTTTTCATGTTCAAAAGCCGGCCTTAAAATAGCACTAGTAACATTAAAAGAGGAAAGTATAGGTGCATGCCCTTGCAACCCTAGCGTTGGCGGACCAGCTAAAGGAATTGTTACACGTGAAATTGATGCATTAGGTGGAATGCAAGGGATTGCAGCTGATATAAATCAACTGCAAATGAAATTATTAAACGAATCTAAAGGAGCAGGAGTGCAAGCACTACGTGCACAAATTGATAAGATAAAATATCACGAGTGGTTTTTTCAACAAATAAAAAAACAAAAAAATCTTGATCTTATCATAGATGAGGCAATAAGTTTTAGTATCAACAACAATAAAATTGATGGTGTTTATTTAAAACAAAAAGGATTATTAAAATCTAAATATGTATGCATCACCACTGGGACATATTTAAAATCAAAAACTTTTTCAGGGTTTGATTTTAAATCTACTGGTCCAATTTATGATTATTTAGATAAAGGAAAAATTAAAACTGAAATTAGCCCAAACAGTAATAAACTAAGTGATGAATTAAAAAAATATGGATTTCAATTAGTTAGACTTAAAACTGGCACACCACCAAGGATTTATAAAAGTACCATAAAATATGATGATCTATCTATTCATCCTGGAACCAACAAGAAACTTTCATTTGAACACTTCAATCCAACTTTTTTGCCTTTCAAAAAACAAGTTAAATGTTGGATGACTTATACAAATGAAAAGACTCATAAAATTATTAGAGAAAATATAAATCTATCTCCTATGTATGCTGGGGTATTGAAAAGTGTTGGACCAAGATATTGTCCAAGTATCGAAGATAAAGTTATGAGATTTTCCGATAAACCTAGACATCAACTTTTTATTGAACCAGAGTCTATGTTAATGGACACAGTTTATTTACAAGGCTTTTCAACTACATTCCCAATTGAAATTCAAGATAAATTAATCAAAACATTACCCGGTTTTGAAAATTGCAAAGTTCAACGTTATGCATATGCAATTGAGTATGATGCAATTGAACCAACACAATTAAAACAGACATTAGAATCAAAAGCAATAAAGAACCTGTATTTTGCTGGACAAATTAATGGAACAAGTGGATATGAAGAAGCAGCTGGACAAGGTTTGATTGCTGGTTTAAATATTATTCGTTCATTTTATAAAATGCCACCACTGATTTTAAACCGAGCTGAATCTTATATAGGTGTTATGATTGATGATATCACAACAAAAGGAATAACAGATCCATATAGACTTTTAACAAGTCGTGCTGAGTATCGATTATTGTTAAGACATGACAATGCTGATGATCGATTAATAAAATATGGTTATGAATCTAAAACAATTACAAAAAAACAATATAGTGAATATATTAAGAAAAATAAAATAATTAATTCAATAATTGCATATTTAAATAAAACAAAATTAAATATTAATTTACAAAAAAAATATGGTTTAAATAAAAACTTATACCAATTACTTAAACGTCCAGAGGTTAAATTAAAACAATTGATTCCAAAAAATCTTTTAAATAAATTAGATGACATAATGATTCAAAAAATTCAAATTATGGTTAAATTTGATGGCTATATTATTTCACAAAACAAAGCAGTTGAACGATACAAAAAAATGTCTAATATTTCTTTGACAACAATTAAAGATTACAAAGTTATAAAAAACTTGTCATTAGAAGCTATTGCTAAATTAAATAAAATTAAACCTATAACAATTGCGCAGGCCCAACAAATTCAGGGTATAACAAGTAATGATATTATTGTAATCAAATACTATTTAGATACAATTAATTCATAAACTTTTTTATCTATGTAGCCCAACTGTCATAGATATTTAATACTATGTTTAGGAAGCTTTTTAATTTTTTTGAAATCAGAATAATCAAAATCTATAACAAATTTTGAAAATGATTTGTGATAAAAAACACATGTATAAATTGAATAAAATAATAAAATTGTAAGTGCGATAATTTCTATTACTGTAAAGATACTTACAAAGTAAATACGTGATTTACTAATTGTTTCAATTCCACTTTCCTCATCAGAAAAAATAACTAATGATAAAAAAAGTACTATTAATACAATTAATGAAGATATTATTGCAACATTACGTTTTATAAAGTGTTTATTTTTTTTAATATTACAATGGTATGGCAAATATTTAACAACATTTTTATTAAACCATTTTGAGTATCATGTGTTTTTAATTTCAGCAACAGACGGAATATACTTTGGCACATCTTTTTTTACATATTCATATTTTTCGTGACTCATTTTCTAAATTATAAAAATAAAAATTTAATTCATTGTTATATATTAATATATAAAATAATAATTAATAACGCACATAACTATTATATTAAGGGAAAAATCATCACAAAAAAAAAAAAAAAACGATATAATTTCATTCAATTATGCAACGCAAGTTATTTCGTTATGTTATCCCAACGGCATTATTTTCGTTATTTTTTGTCCCATTAAGTCTAACGCAATGTCATCTTCCAAATTCAGCTTGAAAGCTAAATGAAATCAGTGATGATGGCACGACTGGAGCTATACCATTGATATCAGTTGAATTATCAGCAAGAAGCCTTACTTTAACAAATACAGGTTATTTTTATACTGACAAAGAACGTTGGTATTCATCTTCGTTAAAAGAACCATTAGCAGCAAATTACCAAGTTTCAGGAAATATTAAATACACTATAAGTAATGGTGCATTACGTGAACCATTAACGTTTGTATCAGATGAAAATAATGAAGAGGCTTTAAATCTCTTCAGACAATCAATTACTGTATACAAGTATGATTCTTGTGAATTAATTACTGATCCAACACAATTTTCATTGACTAATACAGAAATTCTATTAACAATGACACAAGATGAAAATGATTTGACAAATATTTTTGTTAACATTTATTACAACATTAATCTATCTGTTCGTTTTTATTTAATGTATAGTATTGCAAACACACATTTGGTGTATCATGCTATGAGAGATGATGTTAAATTATTCAATATATATTTTGATTTTAACTTAGAGGTGTACAATGAATAAATTTTTATATTTTTTAAAATTAACATCAATCACTGTAGTTGCAGCTTCATTAATACCTGCTGGTTATGTAATAACTGTTGCTATTGCAAATAAAATTAATGATTTATATAAATATAGAAATATTGCAATTCATAAGGCTGGCACGTCAGGAGAACATACCTATGGAGGTTTATATAATTCTGCAGCACAAACAGGTGAAAAATTATTTAATATAGGTAACAAAGATATATTAGAAAAATGAGGTGTTAACGGAGCTGGTGACGAATTGCAATTTGGTTATAAAACTAACAGTACCGATGCATATTTGTGCGGTTGAAAATTTTTAACCAATGAAGCTGTTTGATTAACTATGCAAGACACAATTACCTATGGAAACACAACATATAATGTAAAAGGTTTATCTGGAAGTTCGGGCTCTACTACAATATCAGGAACATCATATGGATCAGCTGACCCTATGAATATTGGAAACAGCATTGATGATAGTGGTTGCTTTGGACGTGGCGATGGAGCTAATACGCATGCACCACAACAATGTCAGCAGTTATATGGATTTTCTACTAATGAAATTATGGAAACTCTTCCATCACGTGCTTTTTATGGATGCAAAAATTTACAAAGTATATATTTAGGAGAAAAAATATGGGACAAACCATATGATGATGGTAAGCCTCGTAAAACAATTTGATTTGCAAATTGTCCTAACTTGAATTATGCTTCCTTATCTGTTTCTCCAAAAAATACTCATATGAAATTAATGAAATGTGTAGTCAATAATGTTCCAGGCGCAGCTATTGTAAATCTAGATAGCAATGGGAAGGCTACCAATATTACTGGGAATACCACATGTGCTGGAGCATTAAATATTTCACAACTATTAGATAAAGATCCAAGCAGCGGTTTGATTACTGTCCCTGAATGTTTTGCGGATAGTGCATGAGCTGTTACAGAAGTTGATATGCAATATGTTGGTCAAGTTTTAAATCGTGCTTTTTTCAACTCTCCAAACATCAATAATGTATATTTGTATAACAATTGTGATTTTTTAGTAAATACTAGTAGTAATTCGGGAATTTATTGAGAGATTATAACAGATGGAAAACAACTCAGTCCATGACATTGAGGCAGGGGAATATTTTCTAATTACAATCCCAATAACGATCCTAACGAAAATGCAAATCCTAAAACAGTTATTCATCTGCCTATAGGAGCAGATGTAGTGCCATCTGGGGGGCAAAGTCAACTGACTGTGTATCGATCCCATAAAGGTGATAGATATTCTAACCAAAATGATACGGCAGCTATATTAGGTATCGCTACTGATGAACAATTTGTAGTTTCAACACCAATTGAATCAATTGATATTTTAGCGCCAGAAAACGAACCGGTACAACCTGGCGGAAGTTATGTAGATTGAAATGTAATAGCAGATTCAGGAGAAGGACAAAACCCACAAGAAACTTATTATTGAGAAATAACTAATGGCAATGATAATGGTTATTTTGATATTAATCCATATACAGGAGAAATATATGTTAGTAAAGATGCAGACGCCGGAGAATACGAATTAACTTTACAAGCAACAGTTACTTACACAATGACTGAGGATGAACCAATAACTGCAGAAAAAACAGTTAAATTTGAAGTAGCACAGAAAGATACCTATTTATTAAATCTTAATGGTCAACAACATATTGACGTTGACAACACAATGGCTTATTCCGTTGCTTATACTTTGTCTACTGATTGTCCACATTATGAATCAATAGAATTTGATTATGAATGACAAGAAAATCCAAATCAAGACATTCTCTATACAAAAACAAATGATACATTATCACACTTATATATACCTAATGGTATATCAGCTAAAATTTATAAATTAAAATTAATAGCTAACTTAACTTTTTTAGAAGTGAATGGTGAAGAAAAAACAATATCAACATCATTAAATGTGGTTATTAATGCAGTTGGATTCTCACTAAATTTATCTTGTGATAATACAGTATATGATGTTTATTGTAATGATGGTTTACAACCATCTAATGAAATAACTGCAAGTATTAGTCCAAGTGGTTATACTGGCAATATTAAATATAAGTGATTGGTTGAGACGGCGCCAACTAGTTTTTCTTCAATAAATGAATACAGTCTAACACAAAGGGGTGATCATGACGAATATTGTACGTTAAAAATAAATCCTACCAAAGTAAATCAACTTGGATCACAAGCTTTTGTGATTAAATGTTATCTTGAAGAAAATGATGCTCTATTCAAAACAATTACATTGCACCCAAATGTTTTACAGAAAGAGTTGTTAATTTCTTCACCAGATACACCCACTACAAACAATAACATAACATTAAATGTAACAAAATACATTGGAAAATCAATAGATTTCAATGCAAGCTATAATGGATCAGATGTTAGTAATTCAACTAATTTCCAAATAGCTACTGATGGATCACTACCTAATTGAATAAACTTTAATAGCAATCAATTAGTTATTAGTAGAAGTTGTGATACCAAAACAGACGAATCAGTTAGCACATACAATTTCCTTATAAATGCTATTTATAATAGTACTACTTCTACAAACACCATACAACTTACTGTTAATGTAACATTGCCAAGTCTTTCAATTGCTGGAAACACAACAATAAACTTTACTAAAGGGTTAACAATTACTCAATCAGAAACATATACTTCCACAATAAATGTTCCTAACATTACCGAAGAGGCATTTCAATCATTAACTTATACATGAACATACACTACAACCAGCACAATACCAGCTGGTCTTTTAAAATTTTCAAATAATTCAAATGCATACACAATTGAATTACTTGATAAAAACCCAACTTTAATAGAAGAGTATGAAATAAAATTATTTTGTAAATGTGATCAGTTGTTTATTGATGGAACGTCAATTGAGTATTTAACTGCATCACTTGATGTTGATGTTATAATAGGCACTTTTAACATGACGACACTATACAGTGGTGATGCTCCACTTGGAGCTGCTGGTCATACTATAAGCCGTCTTGCTGGTGCAAATACTTTAAGTTTCTCATTTACTACAAGTGTAACATTGTCTGGTAGTAGTACACCGGTTGACCAAACTTATACTTATGTATTTGTAGACTCAACAATTGTTCCTAGTGGAATTTCGTTAACTTCAGACGGAACAGTAACAATAACAAGTGAATTTGTTTTAATTGGTAACCACTCTCTAAAAATTCGTGTCGTTGGACAAAAAAATGGAGCAACTAGTGATTTCATATATGTATTTAATTGTCACGATAGCGGTGTTTCTATAGGAACAGATGATACTAATGCTTTCACAACATCTATTGGTGGAACAATACATTATTGACACACAGTTGTAACTAGTTATGATGGTCAAAGTTGATCTGCTACTCAAAATGTAACATGATCAATCGATGATGATTCTATTACTGCTGGATTTAGCATTGATGATAATGGTAACCTAACAGTACCATATCAACTAACTTCTTGATCATATCAAGTTAAAGTAACTTGTACATCAGCAGATACTGATTTGTTTAGCACAGATAATTTGCCATTTGCAGAATTGACTCAAAATATATATATTGCTGATCCAACCGTTGTTATATCTTCACATTATGGAGATACAATAAATTGATTTGAAGGCCAAAGCGGAACTGCTAATCGTTTCTATGTTTCAGCACAAGAATTAACAGATTATGACTATACATCTAATTGAGAAATAGGTATTGTTCAATATGATAACACAGTTGTTAACAATCAATATGTAACTATAAGTAATAGTGGTGTAATGTCTCTTGATGGACAATTACAAGCACAAAATTATGTAATCCGTGTTGTTGTTCATGTTCACCACAAAGGACACGTATTTACACAATTTGAAGATTACACATTGAACAACCAACTACCAGTTTTATCAGTTAGAGGACCTTCATTAATAAAATTAGATCGTAATTATGCATATCAACAATTTAATTACGCTTACCTATCAAACGATTCATATCAAGGAGAAGTAACGTTCTCGTTGCTTGACGAATGTGAATATCCTGGAGTTACTATATCAGGTTCGACATTAACTGTTAATAACGAAGTGTTTGTAACTAACACAATAGTGACATTCACAATACAAGCAGTTACAGCAAACGGAAACGTAGTTGCACAAAAGAATGTAACCTTAATGCTAAATGCTAACCCTAAATTCTTAATAATCACATCTATTCTTCTTCCGATAGTTTGTGTATTTTTATTAGTTATCGTTTTCTTTGTAAACGCAGTATCTATTACAAGAAGATATGAAAAATAAAACACAACTCACGCTATGAACAATTACAATGTTGTTATTTTCAATAATTTTTGTTAATGCAGTTTTGTTATTATCAAACCCTAAGTTATTAGATTTGTATTTTTTAAATAACACAACTGAAGAAATTACAGCATATGGTATTTTTATACTTGTTATTTTTCCAATCATTTTGGCTTTATTAGGATATTCATTTTTTTTATTAACGTATAAAAATAAAAAAATAAATTGAACTAATACAATATGTGTTGGAATATTAATTTTTTTTGCAATAATGTTTTTAATATTTACATATTATGGAATATTTACAAATCATTTAACACTACTTCCATCGTTCTATTATGTAAATGGTTCTACAAAAGTTTATAACATTGAAACATATTGTTATTTTTTTATAATTTATCTTGGAGGCAGTATATGCATATTAATTGCATCATGTTTTAATATGAGTTCTTATTTCAAAAATTAAACTAATATTATCATTAATTCAATTTTCTATAAAAGCTGATATCATTAAGAAATAAGCATTCTAGTAGATACTTAACAGTTCTACTTGTTTTTTAATATTTCTTTCAGCTCTTCCATCGAAGAGAAAGAAATATCGTTCAATGGAGTATCTAAAGCTGAAGAAATATTTAATTCAATATGGGCGTTAACAAAACAAGCTGTTGGAGTAATACTTATCTTTGGCAATATTGAGTTTTTTAAAAAACAAATTTTATTCGTTTCATCACCAGTCATTGAGTTAAGAAAGTCAGAAGGAAATTTATCTCAATAATCATACATAATTTGCGTTGATTCGTTTTGATACTTCAAAGAATTAAGCAATTCTTTAATATTTTTTTTGTTTCTACTTTTTTGTATTTCTACAACAATATAAAAACGCTCTTTGTTGTCACCTGGAATTAATTGGTTTCAAGAAGTTTTTATCGTCTTTTTTGTAGAACAAAAAGATTTAATTTCAATATTCATCGTACTTGTCTGAACATCGAATAAATTATTTTCATTACCAACATAGTAATTTTCTCAATTAATATTATTTTTTTCTAAAAAATGTAGAAACAAAATCTCTCCTAAATCTCCACGTAATTTTTTTTCTTCTACTGGAAGTCTTCCGTATCTGAATGTGTCATATATTTTTTTAAAGATTTGAACAATTGATTCACTTTTTCCACCCTTACCAATATTTACTAAAATTCCCGTTATAAAATCTTTAATGTATTCATCTTTAACATTTTTCATTAGGTAGACAAAATAAAAAACGTCATCAGATGTTTTCTTTCGTCCCACATAATCGAAATTTTCAAACAGTCTTAGTTCTTCTTTTTCTTTTTCACTTAACTCACATTCTTCAAAACTAAGTTGTAATCTATCTTGTATTCATTCGTATATCATTATATTTTTCAGTCTCCTTTTTTAGCAATTAGTTTTTCAATGTCATTTCCGTGCTCATGTATAAAATTCAAACATTTTTGTGCTTTTTTGTATTTTTCTTTAATGTTTTCATTTGTAAATACATGCATATAGTTAGCAGTTAACATCCGATATCCAAACCACCGCGATTTTTGTAAAAGAGTATCACATTCTGATTCACTATCTGGTGCGGATAACATTATCTCTGTAATTAAATTATTAATAGTCAAACCTCGAGAAATTTTATTTCCTCCTATGAGAATTTGAAATATACATTCACCCGAAACATATTCAATATTCTTTTCTTCTTTGAATTTATTGTCTTCTCATGTGTAACGACAAGGATTAGAATTAACTAAGTATATACATAAATGATTTCTTAGCTTTTCGAAAAATTTTTTAAATTCTTGTAAACTAAAGTTATTTTCTTTTGCGTATTTATCAATACTAGCTTGAGAAAAAGAATTAGCAATCACTTTAAATAGTATTTTTCTACATTTTTCGTGAGTTGGTTTTTTGACGTTAATATTGATGACAAACTCAGAGTGAGTAAGTCTTTCTAACTCCGCCTTAGCATATTTATCTTTACTGTTTTCGAGATGTTTTACTCTTTGTAGATTTTCGGGTTTCGAAAGAAGAGTAAAAGTATCACAAATTCAACGATCAAAAGCTTTCTTAATAATATCTGGTCAAGAATCGGGATTGTTATAAGAAGAATTTATTAACAAATAAAAATCATTTCTATCTAAAAAATACTCATTTCCAGTGTACTCTTTATTGGTTTTTAAAAGAACACTTCTGTCATATTTATTTTCTCCATTAAATCGAATATTATCAAAAGGGGTTGCGGTTATTGAAAGATACTTTGTTCTAAAGTTTTGTTTTTCTTTTAACGAATTGTAAAAATTATTTATTTTATTGGCGATAGTTTTTTCACTTGCTTCTGCTTCTTTTTCAAACACTAAAGAATAACTGTCACATTCATCGTCCATAAAAATTACCCCTCGTTGTAAAGTGAAATGTCAGCAGAAAATATGTAATAAATTTATGAGATTTTCATCGATACTTTTTGATTTGATTAAAACGAAAACAAGGTGCAAATCATTAATTCTTAAGTCACTGTCAATTTCATCAATACTTTCTTTGTTGATTACTTGGTAAACACGAAAGCTGTGATTATTGTAAAATTCATCTTTTAATCTTTTTGTCGTCTGCTCAATCAAAATTTTCGTACTTCCTCCAAAAATAATCGTTGCATTGTATCCTTTTGATATTGATGATTTAATAACTTGTATCATCATAGAAGTTTTTCCACTTTGAACATCCCCAATACATAATATTTTCTCATTTTTCTCATTTTTAAAAATATTTTCAATAACTTCTAATTTATCTTCTTCATTAGATTCTTTAAAAATTAAAATTCTTTCTTCTGCTTTATTAATCATGTTACATCTCTATAATTTCGGTTATCTTTTTAAGTTTTGTTTCATCTTCTAATTCTTTTATTCTTTCGATAATTTGTTCTTTTGTTAAAATATGCGCTTTTGGTTTTGGTGATAATTCTTTTGCGGGTTGAACATGTGAATCAACTAAACGAGTGTTTGAAGTTGTAGATTCTTTGGAATGGTGTGTTTCTAACACGCAACCTTTTGTTATAAAATCTAATATCGGTTGTAAACTGTCAGTAAAATAGCGTTCGATAAAAGTTTTTATTCTTTTGATTTCTTTGTTAAACATATTTTCAATTTTTCGGTCTGTTCATATTAGGACTTTTTTATTTGGTTCAGGGACAATGTAATCAGAAACATTATCGAAATTTAAGATAAAAATAGTTTTTGGTCCTGAACCGTGATTTAAATATAATTTTTTAATTCCTCCATCAAATTCATCATTATCGCTATTGTAATGTAAAGGGTGAGCGATTCAACGTTTAGCAAGCTCGATGATTTGCCCACAAATGCTAGAAAATTTAATAGATTCATCGTCAATTTTGTATCCTGTAGCATATTCTTGCGATACAAATCCTCATTTAATATGTACGGAGTTTCTTTCGTCTATCTTAAAATTGTACTCAAAATTTAAGCCATCTTCTTTTAACATAAGTTTTCATGGTTTTTCAATACCTCCACAAATCCTTTTTTCTTCTTCGTTAAGGCTAGTCAAAAAAACTTTTGTTTTGTCATTTGTTCGAATAAATTCGTTTAAATTTTCCTCATTTATATTAGAAATAAAAGGTATTGGAAAACAGCTTTTAGGAACTCTACGAAGTGAAAAAAAATTGTACTTCCATAGTCCGACTAACGTTTCATATTTTCCTTCTTCTTTTCCAGATGAATCTACCATGTAATGTTCAATTTTAATTTGACATCCTTCACGTATTGCTTGACAATAACGAAATTGTAAAAAAATTTTGAATTTTTTAATCTTATCATTAGATCAAATAAATTGTCTTTTTATATCTTTTATTTCCACAATTGTACCAGTGGCGTATTCTAAAATTTTTTTATTTCTTAATTTTTCACCTTGTAGTAAAGGAAAATTACTTTCGTGTATAAGAGTGTTTTTGTTTTCAGGAGTTACAACAACTTCTGCTCAGAGTTCTTCCTCTCCTTCAGCTTTAGTATTTATTGAAAAACCATTACCTAAAGCAAAAGAACCAAATTTTAAACCAATTCCAAAATTTCCTTTTTCGATGGAAGATTTAACATTATTGTAATCGTGTCCTTCGAATTTAGAAATCGCATCTTGTATCTTGCTTTTTTTTATTCCGCATCCATTATCAGTAATTCTAATATTTTGTAATTCTATCAAACTACCATTATTTTTTTGTTCGGTAATAAATCTAACAGTTATTTTACATCCATCACAGCTACCGTTATTTGCTCTTTCGTACGCTTCTATAGAATTATCGATAAACTCTGAAAGAGCAAAACAAGGTGTAGTATTAGCGTTAGCTCCTAATCTTTCATAATAGGTACCCACAGTTTCTGATTTAGGACGGATAAAATCAGAACTCATACTACTTCTTCCCTCCTAAATAATTGGATAGAATAAATCCAACCTGTTCGTCTGTAAATTTAGAATTTGTTCGGCGTTCGATTTGTTTAAGTATTTTTCGTAAATTTTGTTCTAAATTACTATACCAAAATTGGATCTCTCTCTCTCTCTCTAAATGCTTGCATATATTTTTTGTCGTTTGTAACTTGAATATATGAATTGATAAAAGGTTTTAATAAACTTTTTTCTCCTTGACCGTACATAAATATATTATATGTTTTAGTATATCAGACTTTCACTAGCTCAAGTCGGTTAAGGAGTTTAGAAAAATTGTGTTTATTATTCATATCATTTAATCTTTTAATCCTTCTTTTATTGTTATTATCTTTAATATAATCGCTCTCTATTTTTTCAAGAATATTAAGTAGGTGAGTTTTTTCTTTTTGAATATTTTTTTTGTGTTCTAAAAGAGATGATTCAATGTTTAGACCAAAACCACAAAACATACAACCAGTTCGTTTTCATCCTTTTTTATAAGCTTCAGAAATTTTGATGTTATATCTTTTGATAAATTCTTCTACATCTTCATTGTTTCACAAAGAGATAGGACGAGAAGCTGGAGCATCTTTATCAAAAATATTACAACCCCTAGATATTCAGTTAGATCTTCTTAGTTGAGACTCAAAGATAGTAGTTCCGACGAATTTAGGATTTTTATCGTGTTTTACTCCACCTTTGATTAGATTACAACATTGGTGTGTAGGTTTGAAATCACAAAAATCTGTATCTAATAAGTGTAGGTATTTTTTAGGGATAGCTCTGCCTTTACCGTAGCCAAAACAAGTGGCTATTCATTTAGCATTAGTTTTTACATCTAAAACTCCACGAATTTTTTGAGATAGTTCTTTTGAAATAATTGGATAACCAACTGTTTTGATAACATCTAGGAAAGATTTTTTAGGAGAAATGATTTTTCCTCTTACATTTCCATTTTTGTCTTCCATGTATTTTTTTATGATAGTAACATTATCTGGGTTAAAAAACTCTGATGCTACTAATATTATTGGGTAAAACTCTTTCTTTCTTTTTTTTAATTCTACTAGTTTAAATTCTTCAACAGTTTGTTTTACCAAGTGATATAAAACAACACTATCTCGTCCTCCGGAAAAAGAGATAACTGGAAAGGGTAAGTTGTTATCATTACAGTACATAATAAACTCTCGGACTTTCTCTTTAGCATAATTTAGTTTTTTATCAAAATCTCATTTATTAATTTCGTTATAAAGAAAGTCTTTTCTCGCTGTTTGGTGAGAAGTATCTGTTTTTTCAAATTCTGTTCAAAAATCTTTATTAAGCATAAGCGTTTCCTTGAAGTGCTAAATAGTCAAAGAAACAAGTATATTGTTCGTTTTTGCTACATAGTTTATTAACTTCTTCATTAAATTTATCTAATAAAGCTTCGATTTGGATTCTTTCGGATTTGTCGATATCTTTTCTAATAAAAAATACATATTCATTTCCTTCTTTTTTAAGCATTAAGTAATTGTCAAATAACTTATGACAATTAGAACACAAACAAATTCCATTTCAGGTGTTGTATTCGTTGCCATCTTTGTCATCTCTACATTTGGCATAAGGTTTGATATGAGCAGCTTCTAAGCAAAATTTAATTTTGCATATTAAACATTCGTTATTGTTTTGCATTTTAATAATTTGTGCTCAATCAGCTTGATGAATACGGTATTTTGTTTTCTTAAATATCTCACTTCAATCTATAGAATTTGTTTGCTTCTCTAATTCATATGAATTGAGTAATAGTTTGTTATTAGTACATTTTAATACACATTGGACACATAACTCGGTAAGTAAGAGTTTTGTGTTGGCATTAAATACAGAATTAATGATAATCTTTTTATTTTCTTTGTCAATAGTAAAAAAAGTATTTTGTTTTCTTGAGGTTTTTCCTCCTCCTCTTTTCCAGTAATCAGAAGCTAATGGATTAAGCATCAAACCATAATCACTTAGTTTTTTAATTTTTATTGGTAAAGAATTAAAGATTGGATCATCACTTAAAAGCTTCTTGTATGCATCGATAAAACTTTTATCAATAGCTATTTCGGAATCATTTTTCCAATAGTTTAAAATCGTTAATAATGCATATGGTTTGTATGGGTAATAAAAGTTTTTATTACTAGCATTAGTAAATAATCACTTACACAATGACTTTACTTTTTCTTGAATTTTAGAATTAACTATATCGAAGTGTTTAAATAATAAATTAAGATTTGCTTCCATTATTCATTGCTAACGTTATTATATTTTTAAATATTATTTTATGCCATCTATATACATGTGTATATATGGTAAAGAAAATATTCTTATCTATCACAACTCTAATTATTTTACTCACAGGGTTTGTTTTTTTGTATAAGTAGTCCAAAAAAAGACTATCAATCAGAAATACTTAATTCCGCAAAGTACAAACAATTAAATGAAAATTTCCAAAATTAAACTAATATTATTTATATAATATAAATACATGAGCAAGTTTTTCCAAATTGCTATGGATGGTCCCGCCGGTGCTGGAAAAAGTACCATAGCTAAACAACTTGCAAAAATCCTTAATTATACATTCATTAACTCTGGTGGAATTTATCGAAGTGTTGCTGTATATATCAAACAAAACAATATCCAAATAGATAATCTTAATCTAATTGATGATATAGTTAACTATATTGTTGTAGAACAAAAAGGAAATGATATGTATTTGAACGGAAAAAATGTTTCAAATTTAACATGAACTGATGAAATCACAGCTATTGTTCCGAAAATAGCACAAATACCATCAGTACGTTCTTTTGTTAAAAAAACACAACAACACATTGCTGATACTGACAATATTGTTATTGAAGGAAGAGACACAACAACCGCTGTTTTTCCTGATGCTACATTAAAATGTTGAATATTTGCTGATCCAATTACTCGTGCCACTCGTCGTTGAGAGCAAACTGGTAAAAAAGGAACTCTTGAAGGCTATTTAAATTCTTTAAATGAGCGTGATAAAATGGACGCTGAGCGTACACTTGATCCAATGATTAGAGCCAATGATGCTTTTGATGTCGATACTACAAATCTTAATATTGAACAATCATGTGAAATAATTTTAAATAAATTTAACGAGATTATTAATAATAAATAATTAACTTAAAACTGCAGTATAACATCAGTGCAAGTCAAATTTAAGATAGTTTCTTTCTATACTAAAACGTAATGCTACTTGAGATTCATTGCCTGAGTTAAAAGTTGCTTTTATATAAGCATCAGGAGATTGATATACATCACCAATAAATCATGCTGTAACACTTGTCATACAAAGTAATGAAAGCCCACTGTTTATGGCAGTTGTTTTTTTTGCACCAGTACCATCGCCGATGCTTCATGTTATTGAGTAACGTGTTACGAAATCATAAGAAAAATATTTTCCACCAATGACTATAAATTTTGAGTAATACATAGACTCATATCAAGCATTCTTATGAGTTTTTGTTATATCAACTGGTTGTGAAAATTTTCTATCAACACCATTGTAGGTAAATTTAACTGCAAATGTGTCTATATTGTCAGTTATAGATTGAGTTATTGATCCACCTATACTTTCTACAACAGTGTTTGATTGAACACATACAGCAAAACTTGCAGTATAAGTTAGGCCATCACCATTTGTGTCTGTAAACGAACCAGTTATATTGTATATACCGCCATTAAATTGTTTATTAGCGGTAAGTGTTAAAACACCTGTACTTGTATTAAATGCTAATGGTGCAACATTTCCTCCTTCACTTATAGTGTAAGTTGCAGTTACTGTTTTACCACGGTATGTAAAGACTGGATTACCAGTTGACAATCTTGATTGTGTCAATGTTGGGTATGTGTATGATAATGACGCAACACTTGTTACATTCATGTTTGCAACAGCTACAGAGTTTTGTTGATAAACAGTTGAGTTATCTTTTGGCGTCATTGTTACTGATTGTGTTGCTGTATCAATTTGTAAATTAATTTGATTGAAATTCAATGCATGAGAATATGTTTGACTA
>JAITDP010000004.1 GCA_031282505.1 Mycoplasmataceae bacterium
AATTCCGATGTGAGTAACGATTGAATGTGAGAATCATTTAAGCCTATTGAGTAAGGTTTCCAGGACTAGGGTCGTCCTTCCTGGGTTAGTCAGAACCTAAGATGAGGCCGAAAGGCGTAATCGATGGATAAAATGTTAATATTCATTTACTTGGTATATTGGTGATGGAGTGACGGAGAAGGTTAACACAAGCCCATTAACGGATTTGGGTGAAAGTACAAAGTTTTAAAAGCAGGTAAATCCACTTTTTTCAAGAACAATGTACGAGACGCATGAAAACTTCGGTGAGTAGTATAAGTTGTGTATATCACGCTTCCAAGAAAAACTTCTAAACATTTAACAATATATCAATCTGTACCGAGAACGAACACACGTACTCAAGTTTTAACGAACTAAGGCTAGCGAGTTAACTACTGTTAAGGAACTCTGCAAATTGACCCCGTACGTTAGCAATAAGGGGTGCTCATCGCAAGGTGAGCCACAGAAAATAGCGAGAAGGGACTGTTTATCAAAAACACAGCTTTATGCTAAATCGCAAGATGATGTATATGAGGCGACACCTGCCCAGTGCTGGAAGGTTAAGGAAGCGAGTGCAAGCTTGTGACCGAAGCCCCAGTGAACGGCGGCCGTAACTATAACGGTCCTAAGGTAGCAAAATTCCTTGTCGGGTAAATTCCGTCCCGCTTGAAAGGTGTAACCACTTCTTGACTGTCTCGACAGTAGACTCGGTGAAATCCTGGTAGGGGTGAAGACGCCCCTTTGGTGTGGTGGGACGGAAAGACCCCATGAAGCTTTACTGTAACTTAGCATTGTCTGGTTAATTAATATTTAAAGCATAGGTAGGAGACTTTGAAGGAATGACGCTAGTTGTTCTGGAGTCAACAAGTGTAATACTACCATTATTAATTGATTAGACTCACCCATTGGCGTCATCCGCCAAGGGAACAGTGTTAGGCGGACAGTTTGACTGGGGCGGTCGCCTCCCAAAATGTAACGGAGGCGCGCAAAGGTACATTCAGTATGGTTGGAAATCATACAGCGAGCGTAATGGTATAAAGTGTGCTTGACTGCGAGACTTACACGTCGAGCAGGTAAGAAATTAGGTCATAGTGATCCGGTGGTTCCGAATGGAAGGGCCATCGCTCATCGGATAAAAGTTACTCTGGGGATAACAGGCTGATACTGTCCAAGAGTTCATATCGACGACAGTGTTTGGCACCTCGATGTCGACTCATCTCATCCTGGGGCTGTAGCAGGTCCCAAGGGTTCGGCTGTTCGCCGATTAAAGAGATACGTGAGTTGGGTTCAAACCGTTGTGAAACAGGTTGGTCCCTATCTGCCATACCCGCAGAAAAATTGAGAAGAGTTGCTCCTAGTACGAGAGGATCGGAGTGAAGTTACCTCTAATGTTCCAATTGTCGCGCCAGCGGCACAGTTGGGTAGTTACGTAGCGAACGGATAAGCGCTGAAAGCATATAAGTGCGAAGCCTCCTTCAAGATAAATTTTTCCTACCCGCAAGGGTAATAAGAATCGTCATAGACTATGACGTTGATAGGATACATGTGTAAGCATTGCGAAATGTTTAGCTGAGTATTACTAATAATTCGAATGACTTATTGAACAATCAATTTATTGTTGTTTAATCTGTCATATAAGGTAAATTTGAAAAATAGAAAGAATTGTTGATTATAAGATTTTAAATAACTTCTTGAGATGAATAATTTCTCAAGTGTGGTGCCCATATTATTAGTGGATATACCTGTCCCCATCTCGAACACAGAAGTCAAGCACTAATAAGCCGAACGTAGCCAAAAGCAAGAATAGGTAGCGCCAACTATATAAAAGTCCTAGGGTAATGCCTGGGACTTTTTTTATTAAACTAAAATAATAAAAAAATAAAAAAAATAAAAATTTTTACATTTTTTTTCATCTGAATGCTAATTATATATGGTATGATCAAAAAAATTATTATTCCTTTATTGTCAATTCCTGCTTCTTTGGGTGCAAACGAAATTTTAAGTATTAATAACGAACGAAAAGAAGATACAGCTAATTATGAAAATTTATGTGATGTAGAGCCTCTACAAAAAGCTTGTCAACTTCAAAATGTTAAATGAGCAGATAAAAAAATGCCAATTACATTAAATTGTAAACAATTAATTGTTCCAACAAACAATTACACAACAATTAGCGGTGATAAGTTTATAAAATCTATTACAAATCGTTATGAACCAGATCCTGATCATTGAGGAATTACATATGGTACCGATTCATTACAAATGAGTTACCATATTAATGATTGAATAAGTTGAAACATTTCAAAATTTATATATACAACACCAACTAATTTAATACCATTTAGTGAAAATAATACATCAATTTTCACAAAAGCACAAACTGTTTGAGGCACTAATGAAATTTTCCGTGACTTACATGCTGATGTTGTTTTTTCAAGAGATGGTAAAACTCCATATTTATTTAACGACATCAATGATTTAGAAACATATTGCCCAGAACCATTAACTAGAGCATGTCGTAATCCATTTAGCTCATTCCCATTAGTACAATTAGTTTGATTAAACTGAGCTGGAACATTTATGGGATGTGTAAAATGAATCGAACCAGAAAGTATACAAGGTGAGCTTAAATGTTATTCATATTCATTAAAACAAATGTTTCAAACAAGAAAAGTTGAAGAGAATTCTGCAACATTTGGCACAAACTTTTGATTTCAAAATATTGCAGATAATGGATACTTTAACCATTTCTGTGAAAATAAATTAAATTTAAAATTGTATTATCAAACAGTTGACGCTAATAACCCAAACAAAAACATTAAATGTGTAAAAGAATTTAAATATACTGGTGTAGATACAAAAATTGATGTTAAAATTAATAATGGAGTCTTTATACCATTGGGTTTAGAATCTATGTGTCACAACGATGAAAATGTTTATATCCAAGGTGAATACTGTGATTTAACAGATTATTCCTAATACACCATCTCTAAATATTTTTTGTAATTTAACACAAGATTGTTTTTTTGATAAATCCTTAGTTGTTTTTACATATACCTTAAAAAAATATTCTGAGTGGCCATTTTGATATTGCTTATCTTTTGTTTGTTCAAACAAAACATTTGCTGTTTTATTGATCATACTGTGTAAATATGCATTACGATTTTTTTTGTTGATATTTTCAATAACTTTAAATCTTAAACTTTTTTGTGTATCACTTACAATATTTTTTAATTTACTTGCAGGTGTATTTTTGTGAGAAGAAAAAGGAAAAATATGTATATTAGATAGCTTTAATGATTCGAGATTTTTACAACCATCAGAAAATCTTTCATTAGTTTCTGTTGGAAATCCAACAATATAATCAGTTGTTATTGAAGCATCAATAGATTTTTTTCTAATATACATGCACAATTGTTTAAACGAATCAAAAGCGTACTTTCTGTTCATTTCTTTTAAAATTTCATCATTTGCTGATTGTAAACATAAATGAAAGCTTTGGCACCATCTTTTTTTATTATTCGTAATAATATCAAGAATTTTTTCATTAATTTGGAATGGTTCTAAAGAAGAGATTCTAACTCGAAAATCACCATCCATTTTATTTATTTTTTTAAGTAATTCATAAAAATTAATTTTTCCGTCATCGTACCCAGAAGTATTAACGCCTGTCAGAACAATTTCTTTTATATTTTTATCAATCATTTTTTTTATATCTTCGATAATAATTTTGTGTGATAAACTTCGTTGCTTTCCTCGAACATAAGGAATAATACAATATGTACAATTAAAATTACATCCATCTTGTATTTTGCAAATACTACGGGTTTTTGAAAATTCACATGTTTCGTGTGATGTTTCAAAATTATTTTCTTTCATCACATCATCAACTTTAACAATTTTTTTGCCATCATATTTTTTGATCAGATCAATCAATTTAGATTTATATTTAGTACCAATAATTATTCCAACTTTTTCTTCATCATAGTCTTGATTGTATTGACTGAAACATCCACAAACAACAACGAGTTTTATTTTTTTTGCTTTGTTAACTTTTCTTATAAAATATTTTGATTTACTCATAGCTTTGTTAGTAACACAACAAGTATTAATGATAGCTATATCAGCGGTTTCAAAAGCATCAACTATTTTACATTTATTTTCAATCGCTGCTTGTTTGATTCTGTTAGTTTCAAAATCATTTACACGACAGCCAAGAGTGACAAAAAATAATTTCTTATTAGTAATGTTCATTTAAAAAAAATTATATGTATAAAAATATAATATTTTTAACTAATTTATGATTAATATTAAAGACGTTGCTAACAAACCACATGCCATTATTTTTTATAGTAATGGACTGTTTGATATTAACACATACATAAAAGATTACATTAAATCAATTGTTAATGAAGATAAAAAAATTGACAATTTACAATATTTAGATTTATTGTGATATGATAATACAGTAAAAAAAATAACCAAAGATGATATTTCTTACATAATCAATAATTTTAATCTTTCATCAAAAGAAAAAAGTGGAAAAAAAATTTATGTAATTAAAAATATTGATAAATGTAATACTCAAGTTTGCAATTCGCTACTAAAATATATTGAGGAACCACAAAACGATGTATATGCAATTTTCACATGTTCAAACATCAAAAATGTTTTGCAAACTATCGTTAGTCGTTGTCAAACTATATTGATTAAAACAAATGAAAATAGTTTAAAAAAAATCAAAGAGTCACTTAATATAGATGATAACCAATGAGAAGTAATAAAAGTGATATATCACGATTTAGACGACTTAACTTCTGATATTGAAAATGAAACACTTAAAAATAGTTGAAATTTTTCTAACAGTGTTCTTTCTGTTAAAGAAACAAATATTAAAAAATACAAAATTTTGTCAGATGATTTCAAAAAAAAATCTTGAAACGAAATCTTGTTGATATTAAAAATTTTATTGATTAAAAACAAAAACGAAGAATTATCCGAATTGATAGACATGCTAAAATTAAATCCAATAAAAGTTTTATTATTTGATAAAATCGTTCAAGTGGTTAATTCTAACTAAACGTTAAAGAAATTATCTAATTTAGTTTCAAGGCTTCCACCTTTGCTTCTACTTCTCATAATAATTCAGTGCATAATAAATGTTTGTAAAATACTGAATAGAGCAGAGAAGAATCAATATACACCGACACCTGTGGCACTGAATGCAACGATTCCACACATTACAACAGTAATACCAATTTGTATTAGACGAGTACGTTTAAATTGTTTAGCACCAGCACTTGATGTTGTTTGTGCATTTCTGTTTCTTCTTTTTGCAAGTTTTTGCGGAATCAAAGAAGAAAGTGCTTGGATTGGCATAATTATCAAAAGTAAAAATACATATATTCAACCGCCATTAGAAAAATTAGAAAGTATCTCACTTGTTGGTGTTGCACCAAAATTTCAAATACCAAATAGAGTTGTACATTTAATTGGTCTACAAATAGTAACAACACGATAAATTATCATGAAAATTGGCAAAGTAATTAAAACTTGTTCAAATGCAGCAAATGGTTTAATTTTATGTTTCTTATAAATTTCCATTATCTCTTGGCTCTTTCTTTGACGACTAAATGCATCATTAACACCCTTATATTTGGCATTAATTTCAGCGATCTTTCCTTGCACTTCACTCATCTTTTCATTTTGCAATGTTGAACGAATAGTAACTAAGATTGAAAGAACACGAATAATTAAAAGCAACAAGAATATTGCTAAAAGAACATTTGTACCACCAATTCAATTTCTACCATATCACGAAATAAGTGTAGCGAATCACGCCCCAGGGAAAACGAATATACCATAGAATGGACCATATTGCCATGTAAAGCTATCATATGCATAATACCCCGGTGTACCATTAGAAATTAAATCAAAACGATAATCGCCTGTCGAACCTATAGAGAAACCGTATTCAATTCCTTGTCCTATGTATGGAGATGTCTTAGTATCAGGATCTCACATTGTTTGCGTGCATCCTCATAAACCCATAACTACGAAAAATAATAAAAGTAATATTTTACTTCACTTTCATATTTGCTTAATAACATTCTTTGCCATACTAGGTTTCTTAACATCCTTACCTGCTCAAAAAGGAGAAGGAATGCTCGTAGTCCTTGAAACTGTACCAATATTTATAGCTGGCTTAATACCCATAGGCTTTCTAATATTATAATAATATACAATATTATTACTTATGCCAAGAAAACACTTAGTTGCCTCTGGAATTAACAAAAAACAACAATTACAAGCTAAGATTTGACAAAAACTTGCTCGTGAAATCAAAGCCGCAGTTAAAGTTGGCGGTCCAAACATTGAAGCAAACCCACGTTTGAAAGCCGCGGTTGATAAAGCATTACAAAATAACCTTTCACGTGATTCTATCCAAAGAAACATTGCGGGTTCAAACAAAGACGCTGACCAATTAATTCAACTTGAATATGAATGCTATGGTCCTAATGGTATTCAAATCATTGTCACTGCATTATCCGACAACGCTAATAGAACTAACAGCAACCTACGTGGTTATTTAGCGAAATTACACGGAGAAATTGCAAAACCTAATAGTGTTAAAATATTTTTTGATAATTTAGGAGTTATTATTTTAGAAAAACTACCTAATCAAACAAAAGATAATATAGAGGAAATTATTTTAGAAAAAAATCTTAATGGTTATATAAATACAGAAGAATTTGATGATTCTTTTGAGATACTAACGGAACCAAATAATAATTTTTACGAAATTAAAAATGTGCTATCTGAGTCTGGATACAAAGTTTTTGATGCTGCAATTAAATTAGTAGCACAAAACAAAATTACTTCTCTTAATGAGGAAACAAAAGTTAAACTTGATAAATTTATTGATTCATGTGAAGAAGATGAAGATATTCAAAGTGTAATTACTAATTATGAAGAAAACTAAAATTATTGCTTTTTCTGGAAATATAAAATTAGCCAAAACTATTAAAGTTAATTTGTATAAATTTGATGCAATGTCAGCTAAAGAACTTAAGTATTATTTAAAATATGAAGCAATTGATAAAAACGAAATACAAACAATTAAAGAACTTCTTAAAAAGAAAACATAAGATAATAAATATAATTGTAGCAAGATGATCGATATTAAATTGTTACGTAATAATTTTGATGAAATTAAACAAAATATTGATCGTAGACACAAATCATATCCAAGTCTTGAAATTTTTAAAGCAAAAGATACTGAATGAAAAAAAATTGCCACTCAATTGCAAACACTCGCTACTGATCGAAATGTATGCAGCGATAAAATCGCAAAATTAATTAAAGAAAATAATATTGATGAAGTTAACAAAATTAAAGAACATGTTAAATCATTAAAAAATGACATTGATGAATTACAAAAAAGAGCAAATGAATTGGAGCATGAACTTAAAATAATTTTATTTTCTATTCCTAATGTTTTAGATCCATCAGTTCCAGATGGAAAAGATGAAAATGAGAATGTTGAAGTTAAAAAAGAATTTTCAATTCCAAAATTTAATTTTACTCCATTATCACATTATGATTTGGGAATTAAAAATAAATGATTAGACTTTGAACGTGGTGTTAAAGTAGCTGGAAGCCGTATGTATTATGTAACCGGATTTGGTGCACAATTAATGAGAGCATTGCGTAATTTTACATTAGACTTACACATCAATGCAGGATATGAAGAAGTATTGCCACCTGTCATTATGAATGACAAACCATTTTATGGATTAGGAAAATTACCACTTTTTGAAGAAGATATGTATCAAACAACAAACCGTCAATTTTTAAGTGGAACAGAAGAACATCCTATCACTGCTTTATACATGGATGAGACTATTGATTCAAAAACACTTCCTATCAAATTAACTAGTTCTTTGGTTTCGTTTCGAAAAGAAGCCGGTAGTGCTGGAAAAGATACAAAAGGAATTTTACGTGTTCATCAATTCTACAACACTGAACTAGTTAACTTCTGTCTTCCTGATGAGTCATGAAAACTTTTAGACGAAATGGTAAATGAAGCACAAAAAGTTTTAGATCTACTTAAAATCCCATATAGAACAATATTACTTTGTAGTGGCGATACAGGTGATGCTAGCGCTAAAACTTATGATATCGAAGTTTGAGTTCCAAGCGAAAACAAATACCGTGAAATAAGTTCTTGTTCAAATGTCTTAGACTATCAAGCTTGTGGTATGCATATTAAATATAGCAATAATGGAGAGACAGGATATGTTCATACACTTAATGGAACAGGAACAAGTCTTAACCGCTTATGAATTGCAATTGTTGAAAATTTTCAAAATGAAGATGGCACAATTAATATTCCAGAAGTATTAAAACCATATTTAAACACTAAAATCTATGAACAATAGAACAATAGTTGCTTTGTCTACACCGCCAGCAAATGGAGCAATTCATATTATTAGAGTTAATGGTGATGATGCGTACAAAATTGTTAATGCTATTATTGATAAAAAAATTAAACCCATTGGATACTCTATTGATCATGCAAACATAATTGATAAAAACAAAGTTATCGATGATGTTTTAATAATGAAGTTTGTAAAACCTAAATCATTTACAGGTGAGGATTTAATTGAAATAAATTGTCATGGTGGTTTATATTTAGCTACAAAAATTATTAATTTATTAATTAAAAATGGTGCAGTTTTAGCAAAACCAGGAGAGTTTAGCAAAGTTGCTTTTATAAACAAAAAAATTGACGCTAACCAATGTCACGCAATCAATAATTTAATTAATTCGACTAATGAAGAATCTATTAATTATTCCACATTAGGATTAAGCAAACAAAATACACAAAAAATACTCCAACATATTTCTAAAGTTTTTAATTTAATTGGACAAGTTGAAGTTAATATTGATTATCCTGAATATGACGATGTTCCAAATATTACAAGAAAAAAATTTATAAATGAATTAAAAAGTATAAAAGAAGATTTAGAAAAAACAATTATAAATTCACAAAATGGAATTAAAATTCATAGTGGGTTCAATCTTGCAATTATTGGTGAACCAAATGCCGGGAAATCTTCTTTACTAAATGTTCTTGTTAATGAGGAAAAAGCAATAGTAAGCAATATTAAAGGAACGACAAGAGATGTAATAGAAGCAAAAGTTAATATTAAAGGAATGACTTTCAATATTTTAGACACTGCAGGTATTAGAAATAAAACATCTAATCCGATTGAAAAAATCGGAATCTCTAAAACAATCGATACTATTAAAAATGCTGATTGTGTTATTATTGTTGTTGATGGAACAAAAAAACAAACAAACTTAAAATCAATACTTAAATTAGTTAAAGATAAAAAATATATTATTGCAATTAATAAATATGATTTATTACAAAAAACCAAAATTCCTGGTGCTATTAATATTAGTGCCAAACAAAATAAAATTGATGAACTAATTAAAAAAATAATTGCATTCTCTAATTCCTTTAAAATGAAAGAAAATAATAGTGCATTAGTTCACTCCAAAGCCGCTATTGGTTATATTGAATCAGCAAAAGAAAAACTTGAACAATGTATCAAAAGTTTAAAAGAAAACAAACCTATAGATTTAATTACTAATAATTTACATGATGTTCATGATGATTTATTAAAAGTAATTGGTCAAAGCGAAAATTACGATTTTATAGATGAAATGTTTTCTAAATTCTGTTTAGGAAAATAAAATTAGTGTAAATAATCTTGAATTAAATTTGAAGAATTAATTTCTCTTGGAGTAACCATTCCGCATCCAATAGCTAAAATATCTAAGAAATTCATATCACCAGGAATTTCAGTAAATGATCTGCTTCCATCAAAGTATTGTAAATCGTATCATAACGATTTAATAATTGTAACCATATTTCCACCTCTGAAATTGTTAGCGTATGAGTAATTAACGATTTCATATCCAGATTGAGCATATGAGTAATTTGTCAATTCTGAACAATATCATGAAGCACCATTATTTTTTAATTGTTCATCTGTTGGTTTTTCAGCAACAGAAATAGCATAAGGGTGACCTATTTGTGAATAAGCATAATCAATTGCGGAGTCTTTTTGTTCTTGGGTAGCTTTTGTTGCATGAGCTAAATGTGTATTACGCGCTTTAATTCTACTACTGTCTCATACAGAAGCTTCAACGCCAGCTGGAGAATACGGCTCTACACCTTTTACATATAGTTCATTGTGACCAATATCATAATAAATACCATCAATAAGACCACTATGTCCTCCGATGTAATTAACTCCACCTTCTTCATAAACTAAATCACCTGATTGTAGTTTGCTTCATGGGAATGTCCCTTTATAACTAACTTTATTTGATAAGAAATACCCATAATAACCATTTCCCGCTCATTTATCATCTCCGCCTTGACCATATCATCACATATCAATTGATGGAGTCATAGAAGCATATAAACATTTTACTGCAAAAGCAAGCATTTTAGCAGTATATAAACTTCCTCTAATATTTTTTCATTCACCAGATAAATAAGTTTTAACAACAGTTGAAAATGTAGCATATTTAATTGGATCACTACAAATTGAATCAACAAAACCTTTAATGTAATCAATTGATTGAATATATTCTTGGGGAAGTTGAGATTTAGCTAAATTCAATAATCCATCTAATTGTGATCATACAGTTAAACGATCAAAATTATTAAGAACAATTAGATCTAATGAATTATTAAGAACAAATCAAATTACATGTTGAGAAGGTAATATTGTATTTAGTAAATCAAAAACAGAATCGAATGTATGAGCAACATTGTATTCATCATTTCAATCACATTCTAAAACATTAAACAAAACTTTTTGAGATTGCTCAAGTTCTGCTTTATATTCAGGAAGAACACCAATAAGTTTTCCAATAATTTCACTAGCGAATTCTTCTAATACAGAAACAACTGGAGAAGGAGTTGGAGTTGGCGATGGAGTTGGACTTGGTGATAAATAATATAAAATAAGAATATCCAAACAATATTTAGATATATCAAAAATGTTTTGATATTGTGGGTATTGAGAAGCAACAACATCAATTAATCCATTAGTTTGTTTAATTGTTTCTTGTTGGCTTAATCCACTCATAATAACCATATCTATAGAAGAATTTAAGATGTATAGAGGATCTGCTAATGTTGGTATATATTTTTCTAAACAAGAAAATACTCCATCAACAATTTTTTCAACAGCCTTATTCCCAGTATAGTCTTGAGTAATAATCATATCAATAACAGAATTTATAAACTGAATTTCTGATTTGTATTCAGGTAAATCTTTTTCAAGCATTCCACAATACAAATCAATGAATCAAATAATTTGACTAGGAGTAAAACCTTTATTTGAGTTTTCTAATTCTGAAATATTTTTGTAAGCAGGAAGATTTTTTGTATATAAATGGTCAATAGGTGTAACATTATCAACAGAAGAATATGTCATTTTTTTATTTGCATCACTTCCATCTGTAGGGATTGTGCCTATATATTTATTTAAACTATCTTTAACAGAAGACTCATATTTTTCGAGAGTATGAGAAATAGGGTGTTGTTTTTTAAAAACTTCATATTGTTCATCAAAATATTCTAAACTTTCATGAAAAGGTAATATATTAGGATTTATTTTATTAGAATACATTCATTCAGTTAAATCAGCATAGTATGGAACGGTTTTTTGATTTGGTTTAGAAACTAGGATGTTCTCATCTTCTATTGTTTGAATAGTAGGAGCATTTTCACGAGACAAAACACCAAAAGCAATAGCAGAACCAGCTGTACCAGCTATAACAGTTGCCGTTGACAAACCTAAAATTATTCTTTTACGTATATTTGATAACATTTAAACTTAATATTATTATATATAATAATAATGTGAATCGAATAGTTAAAGGCGACAAAGTTAGAGTTATAAGTGGCAAGTTCAAATCAAAAGAAGGACTTGTACTTTCTGTTAATCCAAAAGAAGGTACGGCTATTGTTGAAGGAATCAACAAAATTAAACGTCACGAAAAACCTAACCAAAAAAATAATAATAAAGGTGGTATTATTGAAAAAGAAGCACCTATTATTTTTTCTAAATTAGCTCTAGTTGTTGATAATGCTCCTAATGGAATTAGCAAAATTAGTTTTAAAATAGCTAATGGCAAAAAAGTTAGAATTAGTAAAAAAACAAAAGCTGAATTGAAAGGAACTAGTAAGAAATAATGAGCAACTGAAAAAAATATTATTTAGATAAAATCCACAGTGATTTAATGAGTGAATACAACTACTCATCTGTTATGGAAATTCCAAAACTAGAAAAAATTGTTATTAATGCTGGTGTTGGTGATGCTACAAAGGATGCAAAAATGGTTGAATCTATGTTTGCTGAGATAGAAGCAATTAGTTGTCAAAAACCAATTATGACAAAATCTAAAAAAGCTATAGCTACTTTTAAATTACGTGAAAACCAAAACATCGGTGTTAAAGTTACATTACGTGGTACAAAAATGTGAAACTTTGTTGCTAATCTAATCAATGTTGCATTACCTCGTGTTCGTGATTTTAAAGGTTTGTCACTTAAATCATTCGATGCACACGGTGATTACACTATTGGTATAAAAGAACAAATTATTTTTACTGAAATTCTATTTGATAAAATTAAACGAGTAAGAGGATTTGATATTACTTTTGTTACAAGTACAAATGACAACAAAGAAGCTTTAAGTTTGTTAAAATCAATTGGCTTACCTTTTGGTAAGAGATAATATAATAATATAAAATGGCTAAACAATCGCAAATCAAAAGACAACAAGCACAAGAAAAGAAACAAAAATTCCCTACTCGTAAATACAATCGTTGTACTCGTTGTGGAAAAAGTCGTGGATATATTGGAAAATTAGGTATTTGTCGTAATTGTTTAAAAGATTTAGCATCGAAAGGAGCTATACCAGGGGTTAAGAAATCCTCTTGATAATTTATGACTAATTCTATTGCTAACCTTGTTATTAGTTTAAAAAATGCTAACCTTATTGGTAAACCTGATATTAAAGTTGCTCATTCAAAAAAACTTGAAAACATCGCTAGTGTTTTAAAACTTGAAGGTTTTATTTCTTCTTATGAAGTTATCGATATTGGAAATAATAAAAAAGAACTTAAGATCGTTCTTAAATATGATAGCAAAAAAAATCCTGTGTTTACTGATATTCAACAAGTTTCTAAACCAGGATTACGTGCTTATAGCGAATCAAAAAAGATTCCATATGTAAGAAATGGTTTAGGAATTGCTGTTGTTTCTACAAATAAAGGAATCGTTAGTGATAAATACGCAAGAGAAAATAATGTTGGTGGTGAAATTATTTTGAAAATTTGATAATTTTTATATTATTACTTTTCTATATAACACCTATATATTTATATATAATATAAATTAATATGGCAAGACAAGACCAAATCACTAAAAAAAGAGCATTACGTGGCAACACTCGTAGTTTCTCAATGAATCATTCAAGACGAACTTGAGAATTAAATTTACAAAACGTTAATGTTATTGTTGGAAAAAATAAAGTTAAACGTATGAAAGTTTCCGCTCGTACATTAAAAAGTTTAAAACGTGATAATTTAATAGCTAAACCAAATCGATAATGGAAAACACTAAAACTGGTAACACTAAAAATAACGGTGTTAATAACGAGAATTCAGTAAGAGAAGTTGATAAGTCTACAAGAAATAAAAAAATCCGTAATTGATCAATTTTAATTTTATTACTTGCATTAATTTCTTTATTATTTTACTATTCATGTCGTCCTACTAGTTATGGTTTAAATAATATTTCTAATATTCAATTCGATGACAACAAAAACATGCACATTTCTACAACTAACAATAAAGAATATGTTGTTGATAATCCTACAAATAATACTTATTCAGAAATTTATTATTCTGCTGGTGACAAAATAAATTATTATTTTTATATAACAGACACTAATGGCACAAAATATAATTTCCGTGTTTCTGAATATGCAGTTCCAGATGGGAGCAGCACTTGATATAAAGTTTATTTTGGTACTGCTGGATGCAATATTGAAATTGATTGAACCGAAGATTCTCCTATGGTAGATTGATATCGTACTGCCACAACTACCAAATCATTTATTCCATCTGAATCAACTCCGATTTGATACTATGTTCTTCAATTTTTACCAACTATATTCTTTATCATCTTAATAATCTATTTTTGAAGAAAAATGGGAAGTAATGGAACAGGTGTTGGTGGAGAAGAATCAATATTTTCAATTGGAAAATCACAAGGTAAATTGGTTTTATCTAATGTAAAATTTTCTGACGTTGCTGGAATTAAAGAAGAAAAAGAGGAATTATTAGAAGTTGTTGATTTCTTAAAACGTCCTGCTAAATATGCAAGTATGGGTGCAAGAACTCCTAAAGGCGTTATTTTATATGGTCCTCCAGGAACTGGTAAAACTTTGTTAGCTAAAGCTGTTGCTGGTGAAGCTGATGTACCCTTCTTTCAAGTAAGTGGATCTGCGTTTGAAGACATGTTAGTTGGTGTTGGTGCAAAACGTGTAAGAGATTTATTCACAAAAGCAAGAAAAGCCGCTCCTGCAATTATCTTTATTGATGAAATTGATAGTGTTGCATCAAAACGTGGTAAATTTGATATGTCAGGTGGCGCTGGAATTGCTGATCAAACAATCAATCAATTACTTGCTGAAATGGATGGATTTAGTACAAAGGCTGGAGTTGTTGTTATTGCCGCAACAAACCGTTTAGATACATTGGATGATGCAATTTTACGTCCTGGACGTTTTGACCGTCATATTCAAGTTACTTTACCAGATATTAAAGAACGTGTTGAAATTTTAAAAATACATTCTAAAAATAAAAACATTTCTTCTGCTGTATCTTTTGAAGATATCGCACGTCGTACACCAGGAATGAGCGGAGCACAATTAGAAAACGTACTTAATGAAGCTACACTATTAGCAGTACGTTTCAACAAAACAACAATCTCTATGAAAGAAATTGATGAAGCTATTGATCGTACAATCGCAGGACCTGCAAAAAAATCTCGTGTGTTGACAGAAGCAGAAAGACGTCAAATTGCAATCCACGAAGCAGGACATGCATTAGTAGGGTTATATACACCAGGCGGTGATGTTGTTGAGAAAATTACAATAATACCTCGCGGACTTGCTGCGGGATACACAGTAAGCAATCCAATTAAACAAGAAACTAATATTAAAACTAAAAAAGAATTATTAGCTATGGTTAAAACATTAATGGGTGGACGTGCAGCAGAAGAAATTGAATATAGTAGTGATGAAGTATCAACAGGAGCAAGCAACGACTTATATAGAGCAAGCAACATCGTTAGAGCAATGGTAATGCAACTAGGTATGTCTGATGTGTCTATTGGTCAATTAGTTCCTTCAGAAGGCACAACAAACCCTTATTCTCAAAAACTATATAGTGAAGCTACTGCACAAAAAGCTGATACAGCTGTGGAAAAAATTATTAGAGATGAATACAACTCTGCCAAAGCAATTATTTCTAAAAACAAAAAAGAGTTGTTATTAATTGTTGAAACACTAATGATTTTAGAAACTATAGTTAAATCTCAAATTGATTACATCCACAAAAATAAAAAAATCCCTGAAGAAGCATTAAAAGCAAAGAAAGAAAACGACTCTTCTAAAGATAAGAAATAATCATACTTATTTTGTAGATAAAATATAATATTTTAATAATGCATTTTACAGCAGATAAAAATACATTTCTTTTACAATTAAAGAAATCATTTGCCATAGTTAAAAAATCTGATGTGAATCCGATTTACGAAAATATTTTAATTGAGTGTAATAATGATGATGTATGTCTTTATACACTTAACGAAATCATAGCAATCAAATCAATTGTGAATAAAGGAGTTAAAATTGAATCAACTGGTAAGTGTATGTTGAATGCACAAATTTTTTATAAGATAATTGACAAATTAAGCGACAATACTTTTTCATTTGAAACTATCGATGACAATATGGTTAAAATTACTAGTGGATCATTTGTTGCTAATATTAATTTATTTTCATATGAAGAAATTAATATATTTGATTTTGAAACTTCTGAATTCAATAATACAATTTCAGGTGTATTTTTAAAAGAAATTAATGACAAATTATTAAAAATAATACCCGCATCTAAGATTTTAGAAACCTCACCGTTTCGTGGTGTTTTATTAGACACAAGCAGAACAGAAAATTTAATCGAAGCTGTTGCAACCGATTCTTATCATTTAGGTTGTATTTCACAAAAATTTAGTGGTGATAAATTTAGAATAATTGTTAATTCTGAAATAATTAAAATTTTACATACACAAAATACCAATTCTGAAGATTTATTGATATCTTTAAAAAATAATCGATTATTAGTTAAGATTGCTGATACGCTTTATAACTGTTCACTAATTGAAGGTGCTTATCCCAATACAAATAAAATCATTGAAGCACAATATCAATTTAATTTTGTTGTTAATCGAAGTATATTTATCAACGCAATTGATAAAGCAATTGCTTTATCTGATGACTCATCTTCAACACCTATTGTTAATTTAACCGTTCTTGATCACTTGTTAAATATTGTAGGACATAATGTAGAAAAAGGGAGTTCAAATGAAGATATTGATGTTACAAGCAATATTGATAGTAAAATTAAAATCTTACTTAACGCATCAAATCTTTTGTCTCTAATTAAAAACATTGATACCGAAAATGTTCTTTTTAAACTTAATGGTTCATTTAGTCCTGTTATTATTAATAACGAAAACAATTCTAACTACATTTCATTAATTCTTCCAATTAGACGTTCGTAATGGGAAAAATTTTAGTTAATCGAGTTGAAAATTTTGCAGATTGATACACATCTGTATGTATTGCTGCCAAATTATTTTCATATGGTTCTGTAAAAGGAACAATTAATTTTTTACCAAATGGATGAAAAATATGAGAATTAATTAAAGAAAGTTTAGATAAAAAAATTAATGAGTGTGGAGGAAAAAATGTACAGTTACCACTTTTTATAAAAACTAGTGATTTTATCAAAGAAAAAGAACATATTGAAGGATTCGCACCAGAAACATTTATTTGTGATAAAGTGGGAAATGAAAAAATAGTTGACCCCTTAATAATTCGTCCAACAAGTGAAGTGTTATTTTCACAATTATTTAAAGATCAAATTAGATCACATAACGATTTACCTATGAAGCTAAATCAATGATGTAGTGTTTATCGTGCTGAAAAAAATACAAAACCATTTTTAAGAGGTTGTGAATTTTTTTGACACGAACTACATTGCATGTTTAAAACCCCAGAAGATGCAATTAAATTTACATTAGAAATTCATGAGTTATATAACGAGTTCCTTAAAAATGTTTGTTATTTACCTGTATTAAGTGGAAAAAAAACAGAAGGAGAAAAATTTGCTGGAGCAATTGACACATACACAAGAGAAGTGTGAAGCCAAGATGGCCAATGCATTCAAACTGGAACTTCTCATTATTTGGGGACTAACTTCTCGAAGATATATGATGTTAAATTTCAAAATATTAATAACACATTTGAATACCCTAGTTATACTTCTCATGGCATAACAACGCGTTTGATTGGGGATTTAATAGTTGTTCATGGTGATGATAAAGGATTGGTTTTACCATTTGATTTAGCACCAATTCAAATATCTATTTTAACACTATTTGCAAACAAAGACGAAAAAGTATTAGCAATTGCTAAGGATATAAAAAAGTCACTACAAGATATCTATCGAGTTGAAATTGATTCTTCTGATAATTCATTCGGATATAAAATAACTGAACAAGAATTAATTGGCACTCCGATTTGCATAATTCTTGGACCTAACGATATTAAGAATGATTCATGTGTTTTAATTAGACGAGATGATTCAATCAAAAACACAGTTAATATTAATGAAATTAAAAATGTTATTAAAGAACAAAAACAAATTTATTTTAAAAATTTGTACAACAAAGCACTAAAAAATTTAAATGATTCTATTGTGGAAGTAGATAACATTGATGATTTTAAAAATGCTATCAATAATAAAAAAATATGCTTATGCTATTTTGGTGGTACAATTGAAGATGAAAAAAAAATAAAAGAACTTACAACCGCAAGTCCGCGATGTGTAAAAGAAAATTTAATTAATAGTGATAAATTATGTTTCTTTACAAAAAAACAAGCAAAACAACTTGTTTATTTTGCGAGAGCTTACTAAATTTTTTTAATTTCTCGTTGTGTTTTTTCTAATCCTTTAAGAGTTCCCATGTCATATGATTTGTATTTTTTATCATATACAAAATATTTTTCTCCATCTTTTATTGTTAAATTAATTGCATCTTGTAAATATTCAGTCTTAATATTTTTAATAGCATCAAAAATAGAATTAGGAAGTAAATAATAGCATTGAGAGCATAAATAAAAACCTTTTGGTAAAAATTTTGGTTTTTCAATAATTTTTGAAATTGTTTTATTTTTGTTAAGAAAAATAACACCATATTTTAGAGAATTTTTTTCATTTTCTTTTTGCGCTAAAATTAATGGGTATTTAGAATTCACAAAATAAGATAATAGTTTTGTATCTAATTGAAAATGATCTGGGAACATCAATAAAAACGTTGAACCGTTAACAAACTTTTTCGCTTGATACACAGCATTTGCTAATCCGATTGGCTTTTTTTGTATAACAAAAACAAAATTATTTTTTGGAAATGCTGAAAGCAAATATCTTTTAACAGTATTTTTTTTCGGTGATAGAACTATACAAATTTTTGCTTTTTTATCTGTTTTATTAATTAAATCAATTGTATATCAAATTACAGGTTTTCCATTGATTGGAACTAACTCTTTTGGAATTTTATCTGTTATAGGACTTAATCTTGTTCCTAATCCTGCACAAGGTATTAAATACTTCATCGTTATTAGATAGATAAATATTATATCTTTTGTTTAATTTGTTTAATAACACTATCATAATTATTTCCATCATATTTTAAAGTGTTAATGTAGTGATGTTTAATTCAAGTTAATTGACGCTTTGCATATTGACGTGTTTTTTGTTTAATTAAATCAACATTAATATCTGTTTTTGTAATTAAACTTTGTAAAATATCTAGATATCCAATTGCTTTAAATGCATTTAATTTTCCAACATCATTATCTTTTTGATAAAGTGAAACTACTTCATCTTTTCAACCATTTTTTAACATTTTGTTAACATTATTATTAATATTTTCATTCATTAAATTTCTATCAATAACAATTTCAATAAAAATAGGGTTGTATAATGGCTCGTTTTTATTGTGTAATTTATTACCACTATCAATAAGTTGAGCTGCCCGTATCAATCTTCTTTTATTGGAATGATCAATCTTTTTTAATACATCGGGTTTTCTTTCATTTATAAACTTTAACAATTGTTCACAAGAATAGTTTTCAAATTTGTCTGTTCGTGGTGGCGCAGACAAATCATAGTTATAAATTAAGGCATCGATATATAAATTACTGCCACCGACAATAATAGGAACTTTGTTTTGTTTAACAATGTGTTCTATTGTTTGTTTTGCTTTGTCTTGAAATATTTTTATATCTCATTCGTCATAAATAGATATTTCACCGTTGAAATAAAATTTTGCAAGCTTTGTTTCGTCTTTCGTTGCTTTTGCAGTGCCGATGCTTATTTCTTTATAAACTTGGAAAGCATCTGCGTTGATAATTTCTCCATTTATCTCATTGGCAATTTTTATTGCAAGTTTAGTTTTACCACCGCCAGTTGGTCCAACTATGACAATTACATTTACCATGTAAAAATTATAAAGTAAATTATAATTTCATTAACATGTCATCAGAAAGCAAAATTAGAAATTTTTGCATTATTGCTCATATTGATCATGGTAAATCAACTCTTTCTGACAGAATTATTGAATTAACCAGCGGCTTAGAAAAACGTGAAATGAAAGAACAAGTTTTAGATTCTATGGAACTTGAAAGAGAGCGTGGAATTACTATCAAATTAAATGCAATACAATTAAAGTACAAAGATTATTATTTGCATTTGATTGATACACCTGGCCATATTGACTTTACATATGAAGTAAGTAGAAGCCTTGCAGCATGTGAAGGTGCAATACTTGTAGTTGATGCAACACAAGGAGTAGAAGCACAAACATTAAGTAATGTATTTTTAGCATTAGAAAATAATCTTACAATACTTCCTGTTATTAACAAGATTGACTTACCAAGTGCTGATGTTGAAAAAACCAAAAAAGATATATATGATGCAATAGGGCTTGATGCATCCCATGCTTTAGCTATCAGTGCTAAAACAGGGTACAACGTTAATAAACTATTAGATGAAATTATTGATTACATTCCTGTTCCAACAATCAATAATGAAGCTCCACTTAAAGCATTAATTTTTGATCTATATTATGACCAATATAAAGGTGTTGTTTGTTTTATCAGAGTTTTTGATGGAAAAATACATGTTAATCAAAAAATTAGAATGATGTCGTTAAATAAAGAATTTATAGTATCAGAAGTTGGTGTTAAAACTCCGAAAACAATTAATAAAGATGAACTATCATCGGGCCAAGTTGGATGAATTGCAGCAAACATTAAATCTGCGCATGATGTAAATGTTGGTGATACTATAACCGATGTTTCTAACCCAACCCCATTACCGTTGCCAGGATATAAAAAAATACTACCAATGGTATTTGCTGGAATTTTTCCTTTAGATAATGCAAAGTTTGAAGCACTAAAAGATGCAATGGAAAAAATTTCCTTAAGTGACAGCAGTTTATCATATGAGTATGAAACATCTCAAGCACTAGGATATGGTATAAGATGTGGATTTCTAGGATTATTGCACATGGATGTAATTAAAGAAAGAATTAGCAGAGAATATGGTGTGGATGTTATTCTAACAGCTCCTAGCGTTAAATATAAGATAAAATTAACCAATGGCGATGAATTAACAATAGACAACCCTAGCCTATTCCCTGACCGAAGCGTTATAGCAAGTGTAAGCGAACCATATGTAAAACTAACAATAATTAGCCCACAAGAATTCATCGGTGGGATCATGGAATTATGCCAACGATACCGTGGAACATATAAGGATTTAATACCTATTGAAGGGAAGCGTTTAAAGCTGATTTATGAAATCCCTTTGGGGGAAATTATTTACTCTTTTTTTGACAATCTTAAGACTATTAGTCAAGGTTATGCGACGATGGAATACGAAATTATCAATTATTTTGTCAATAATCTCGTAAAAATAGATATACTATTAAATGGAGACAAGGTCGATGCTTTTAGTTTCATCACGCATCGTGACTTTGCTCCAACAAAAGCAAGAAAAATGGTGGAAAGGATAAAGGAATATATCCCTAGACAATTGTTTGAAGTCCCAATCCAAGCCACTATTGGAGGAAAAGTCATCGCAAGAGAAACTATTAAAGCAATGTATAAAAATGTACTTGCTAAATGCTATGGCGGAGACGTTACAAGAAAAAAGAAACTTTTAGAACAACAAAAAGAAGGAAAGAAGAAATTAAAAGCAATTGGTAGCGTTAATGTTCCACAAGATGTTTTTATAAAAATACTTGGCGATGAATAAATTTAAAATTAAAGATTATAGAAAATATGACATAGCTTCCTTATCTATTGCTATTGGTTTAAATTTTTCTATGTTTGTTACTGAAATAATTCTTTGTTGAATAATTAATTCAATATCAATGATGAGTGATGCAGTTGATAGTTTTGGTGATGCACTAACATATAGTGTAGCTTTATATGCAGTTGTCAAATTGCAAAATAAAAAAGAAGATAGAAGTGTTATTTTAGGAATTGTACAAGTTGTTATTGGTTGTTTTATTCTTGAAGAAATAATTAGACAATATGCAATTAATGAACATGATGATGTTCAGCCAATGTTTTTATTAATAATTTCTTTTTTTGCATTAGCTGTTAATCTTTTATGTGCCGTTCTTCTTTATTTAGGATCAAAAGATAAAAACGTAAAAGCGTCATTTTGATTTTCAGCAATTGATTGCTTTGCAAATGCTTATACAATCATAGCAGCAATTATAATTTGAAATCACAGCAATCCACTGCCTGATTTAATTGGTGGAATAATTTTCTTTTTACTAGTAGTTTGAGCAGCAGTTGAAATATTTGTTAAGAATTACAAATACAAAAAAATTAGCAAAACTTAAGAATAAATTTAGGTTCTTTTCAATTTAAGTTATAAATCATTTGTCTACGTAATTCGTGTTTAAATAAAGAAATATCAAACAGATCATTTTTTTCATCTTTAATTTCTATTGTTACAATTTTTTCTCCATCAACATCAGAAAAGTTAATATTAATTAAATCTTTTTTAAATTTTCTTGCACAAATGTTTTTTATCACATTAATAATAACTTCTTGCGAAATAATAATTGTTCCACTATTACAAATGAATGATACTTCCATTATTCTTTTGTTCTACCAATATAAGTTCCATCAGATGTACGAATAAGTATTTTTTCATTATTTTTAATAAATTCTGGAACTTCAATTTCCATATCATTTTGCAAGATTGCTTTTTTCATTCTTGCTGTAGCACCACTATTTTTAGGAGCATCTTCTGTTTCTTTAACGGTCATAGCAACAGATTCTGGAAGTGTAACTCCTAAAATTTCATCACCATATTTTTGTACACGAACTTGTAAACCTTCAGTAATGAATTTTTTCTCTCACTCTAATTTAGATTCATTAATTTCAATAGTTTCATATGTAACGTCATCCATGAATACATAATTTTGTCCATCAACATAACTAAAAGTCATGGTGTTTGATAAAACATCAGCTTTTTCATATTTATCTTCAGATAATGTTTCTCAAGAAACACCACCCCTACGTAAATTTTTAACTCTAACTTTAATAACAGCTTTAGCCATTGATGTTTTATTGAAAGTGTTTTCTAAAACAAGATAAATATTTCCGTCACTTAAATATGTCATTCCAGGTCTTAAATCTTTAGCGTGTATAATCTCGCCCATACTTTTATTATAAATAACAAAAACTAAAATATTATTATTGTATAATATTATTTACTACACATGAATGTAATCGATTTTCGTGATTCACTTTTTCCTTACATTGGTTTAATTTTAATGATTGTAATTTTACTTATTGTATTAATTCCTGCACTTACATTAAACTATCGTAAAGTTTTATTTTGGAGTTCTGCTAACTTTCTTGGATACTTTATTGGATGAGGAATTTTTTTATTAGTGGCTACCCCACTTGCTAATTTGATTTTAAATCAAGTAGCACTTGATAAAATGTCAGGTCTTGATCGTTCAGTTATTATTCCTGTGATAAATCAAATAAGTGGAATAATTTGATTTTTATCATTTCTACTTTTATGAAATATTCTAATAGGAATACCAGTTTATTTTTTTATTTATAAACGTCTTGCATTTAAAAAAGATAAAACACATCCACATGTTGCAAAGCACACAAAAACAGCGCATAAACAAATACACAATTATCGTATTCCAATGTTATTTGTTAGTCTAGTTGGATATGCACCAATTGCTATGAATGCAGGTACAGTTGCTGATTGTGTTACTGTTTCTCAATCACATGCAAACAAAAGTGATTTCACTTCTAAAACATTTGATGGTTTATCATATCTATCTTATTCTGGTGATGTGCGTAGCACTATCGATGCTGTACAAGCTGGAATTAAAGTTTATAGTTCTACAATAACAACACCTAGTGGCACTTCCTTACACCCTTATGAAATAATTAAAAATTCATTAAATGATTTCTTAACATTTCCAGTGGAAACCGAGTACCCCGAACCTGATTTTAAAGAATATGTTGAAAAAAACTTTGTTTTGTATTCAGAAGAAGGAAGTGACAAATATTGATGCATAAAAAATTTAACAGCAGAAGAAGGTTTAGGTAATGTTTTTTATAGAAACCGCACTGTTTCATCAATGTTTTCACAACTTTTATTGCCCGATGTTATGAGCCACGCAGTTGTTAAAATGTTGAATCAATGAATAAACTTAGAAGATGAAATTACATATGCAAGTTTAACTACTTTATGTATGTGTTCAGATTATACTGCATCTCCATTAGTGCCAAATCTCTCTATAGTAGATTTTTTAACAGGAATAAAAGAACCAGGTGGTATTTCTATTACTGTTCATGAAACTACTCCAAATACTTGTGTATGACACTTATTAGTTACTCCAGAACAAGTACAAGACAATCGTATTAAAATTTTAAATAAATCATACAATAATTTTTGCGATACTATTACTGATAAAATTATTGCTGATGGACAAGATTCTCAAGACGCTCCGGTTTTAAATTTAATAATTAAAAATGATATACTTCCAGTATTCTTTGCTAACAAAGATGCCAATGGAAAACTATATACAAATCCAAAGCAAATATCTAAAACTTTTTAATAATTAGCAATATACCCCACAGTTTGCTAATTTTTGATATAATATATTTGTAAAAGGAAAAAAAGAATATGGCAAAGAACTCAATTATAGGAATCGATTTAGGAACAACAAACTCATGTGTTGCAATTATGGAAGGCGACAAACCAAAGGTATTGGAAACTCCAGAAGGAAAACGTACTATACCTTCAGTTGTAGCTTATAAAAACGGCGAATTTATTGTTGGCGATGTCGCAAAACGACAAATGATCACTAACAAAGATACTATTGTATCTATTAAAAGAAAAATGGGAACTACTGATAAAGTTCAACTTGGTGACAAAATGTATTCACCAGAAGAAATTTCGGCAAAAATTTTAGCTTATATTAAAAAATATGCTGAAGAAAAAGTTGGACACGCTATTACAAAAGCTGTAATTACTGTTCCTGCATATTTTAATGATGCACAACGTAATGCAACTAAAGTAGCTGGTAAAATTGCTGGATTAGACGTAGAAAGAATTATTAACGAACCAACTGCTGCTGCATTAGCATATGGACTTGATAAATTAGATAAAGAACAAAAGATATTAGTTTATGACTTAGGTGGTGGAACATTTGACGTATCTTTATTAGATATGGCTGGCGGAACATTTGAAGTTCTTGCAACATCTGGTGACAACAAACTAGGTGGTGATGATTGAGATCAAAAAATTATTGATTGATTAGTTAGTGAAACTAAAAACGAATTTGGTATTGACATTACAAAAGATAAAATGGCGATGCAACGTTTAAAAGAAGCTGCTGAAAAAGCTAAAATTGATTTATCTGGACAATTAGAAGTTGAAATTATGCTTCCATATTTATCAATGAGTGAATCTGGTCCGATAAATTTAATGCGTAAATTAAGCAGAGCACAATTTGAAAAAATGACAGCTGACTTATTACTTCGTACTAAAAAACCTGTTGAGGATGCAATCAAAGAATCAAAATTATCTTTAGATGAAATTAATCAAGTTCTACTTGTAGGCGGAAGTACACGTATGCCACAAGTTTATGATTTAGTTAAATCTTTAACCAAGAAAGAACCAAACCGTACAATTAACCCAGATGAAGTTGTTGCTATGGGTGCCGCTGTACAAGGCGGAGTATTAACTGGAGATGTAAATGACATCTTATTATTAGATGTTACACCACTTACACTTTCTATTGAAACAATGGGAGGTGTTGCTACGCCAATAATTAAACGTAATACAACTATTCCTGTTTCTAAATCACAAACATTTAGTACCGCCGAAGATAATCAACCCGCAGTTGATATCCATGTAGTTCAAGGTGAACGCCCAATGGCTCGTGACAATAAATCTTTAGGTAATTTCCAATTATCAGGAATTGAACCAGCCCCTAAAGGAACTCCACAAATAGAAATTATATTTAATATTGATGCAAATGGTATTATGAATGTTACCGCTAAAGATCTTAAAACTAACAAAGAAGCAACAATTACTATAAAAGGAAGTGGAGCACTTAGTGAAGAAGAGATTAACAAAATGATTAAAGAAGCAGAAGAAAATAAAGAAGCTGATGAAAAACGTAAACTTTCAGCAGAAACTAAACACCGTGCTGAAACTTTAATTAACAATCTTGAAAAAGGATTAAATGATGAGAAATCAAAAGATCTTCCTCAAGAACAAAAAGATTTAGCATCTAAACAAGTAGAAGAATTAAAACAACTGCTTAAAGACGAAAAATGAGACGAATTAAAGATAAAACTTGATGAATTTGACAAAATGGCTAGTAGTTTTGCACAACAAGCTAATACTGATCAATCAAGCTCTGAATCTGAGGACAAAGAAAACCAAGAATCAACAGAAAATAAATAGGTCTTTTAATATAATATATGGGTAAGCACACCTCCTTTCATAAATGTGCTTACACTATTATTTAATGGCTCTTTGAAATCTCCCAGCATTTATTTTTATATCAGTTTTTGTTTTTGCATTATTACCATTTTTTATTTACGGATACTTTTGCAATAAAAAAATTACAAACATTGAAGAATTTTACACTCGAAATATATTACCATTAAAAATAACGGGGGGGTCCTTCTCGCATGTGAACTAATACACGAAATAGCTAACGCCACTATAGATTTTAGTCCTGGTGGGTTTCCTTTTTTCTTTTCAGATCTAATTGTTTTTACTTTGTGTGGTTTTGCTTTTAGTAAAAAAGGAACAACTTTTAATTTATTAATGTATATATCATTTATGATGTTGGGCGTTGCTGAATTTTTTGCAATGTTAGTAGCACCTCAAATGATAATTAATTTTGACCGATTGTACAATGGAAGCTATGGATTTTCAACAGCATACGCTTTAATGTCACACTTGTTATGCATTGCTTGTTTTATTTGGTTATGTATATACAGAATTGTAAAATTAGACAAAAAAGACATACGCAAAGCTGTTGGATTGTCTATTACAATGCCAATAATTATAATGACATTGTCTTTTTTGTTTAAATGTAATTATGATTATTCCTTATCATTGGATGAAAATACTGGTTTTCACTACACTTATGATTATATAAACTTAACTTATAGTCTTCTTTGTTTTTTTCCTCTTTCAATTATTATTTTTTTAACTTCTTGAGCTATATTAGTTAAAACAGAAAAATACTGCATAAAAAAATATAATAATATTTAAGTTCCGTTAGCTCAGTTGGTAGAGCAAATGACTCTTAATCATTGGGTCGTGGGTTCGAATCCCTCACGGAGCACCATTATACTTTCTTTTTTAACTTTTTAATCATAGTTTCATAATTGTTTTCAAGAATCAAATCCTTAATTAATTGTTTTCGGTTTAATATTGAAAAAAAATAAGATGATAAATGTTGACGAATCAATAAAATTGCTCTTTTTTCACCAAAATCTTTTTTTAATAATTCAAGATGTTTAATTATCATTAAAACTCTTTGTTTAATCGAAATTTGTTTTGGTAAAATTTTTTTTGATATGTATTGATTACATTCCTTAAATATTCAAGGATTGCCAATGGACGCACGGCCTATCATTACCGCATCACACTTAGTTTCTTTTAACATTTTTTGAGCATCAAAACAAGTTTTGATATCTCCACTGCCTATCACAGGAATATCAACAGCTTGTTTAATTTTTTTTATAATTTCTCAATCACTTTTTCCAGAAAATTCTTGCACCTTAGTTCGAGGATGAATAATGATTGCATCAACACCAGCTTTTTCAGCCATTACAGCAATTTCAATTGCATTGATATGCTTATCATCTCACCCACTACGAATCTTAATACTAACAGGTGTAGTTAAAACACTTTTAAGAGATTTAATAATCTCAACTATCTTATCTGGATGTTTCATTAAAGCACATCCTGCTTTTTTACTGATTGCAACCTTTCTTGCAGGACAACCACAATTTAAATCAATAATATCTGGTTTGCATGTTTTTTCAATATATTTAGCTGCACATGTTAATTCATTAACATTCTCACCAAATATTTGTATAGAAATAGGATGATTTGTTTTATCATACTTAATCATATCTAATGTTTTTTTGTTTTGTCTTACAACACCAGCATCACTAATCATTTCACTACACAATAATCCAGCACCTTGTTGTTTACACAAAATCATAAATGCATTATTAGTAACACCAGCCATAGGAGCTAAGAAGACTTTTTTAGAAAAATTTAATTTACTAATTTTTGCCACTAGTAATAAATATGTAAGAAATTTTTCTATATTGTAGGTTTGCTCTATAATGTTTTACCATATATATCAATTATAAATAACGTATGTTAATTATTTTAGCTAACTAACATGAAAATACCTGGAATTAAACCTGCAAAAAATAATTGACACACACCTAATGTTACATGAGGCTGATTATCAGTAATAGATTTTTTAGTAGCTAAAGTCATAGGAATTAACCAAAGAAGTGGAACAAGGAAAATACCAACACATACACATGAAATTACCATAAAAATGTAAGAAATTTTTCTATATTGTTGATTTGCTGTATATTTTGCCATACATTTTGATTATAGTACCAAAAATCACATAACACTTAAAAAAATTTTAATAAACAAGTTTATATTTTATTTTTTTAAAGCAATTTCTGCAAGTAATATCCCAGTTGCAACACTAACATTCAATGATTGAGAAGTACCAAGCATAGGAATTTTAATAACAAAATCAGATGCTTCAATAACCCCCTTGCTTACACCCCTTTCTTCGTTTCCTATTATTAGAACAGTGTGATCATCATAATTAATATCTTTGTAATTTGTTGATGAATCGATTAATGCAGATGAATATATTCAAAATTTATTTTCTTTAAGAATTTGTATTGCATTAGAAAGGTTAGTTACACGAAATAAATTTAAACGATCAGCGGCACCTTGTGAAGTTTTACTTACAACATCTGTGATTTGTACTTGATTGTCTTTTTTATATATAACGCCATCAACATTAAATGCTTCACATGTTCTTAATATTGCTCCAAAATTATGAGGATCCATTATTGAGTCAACAATAACAAAAATAATTTTCTTGTCTAAATTAACTTTTGATAAAAAACTTTGTAAATCATTATTTTTTTGTTTTATTGTATAAGATACAACAAATTGATGATTGATACCTTTGAAATTATTAAAAAAAGATTGGGCACGAATTGTATATTTTATTCCATTATTTTTTAAAAAATCAATCTCATTTACTTTGTGGTTAGAAATATCAACATGATCTATGTTTTTTATATTTTCTTTTAATGCTTTAAAACCATATAAAGTCATATTTTAATTATAAATATATAATTATCGTATGTTAACTAATATTAACTTTTTGAAACCTAATTCCACTAAAACCATCCAAGGTTTTGTTGAAAACATCCGTAATAAAAATAATATATGTTTCCTTGTTGTTAAAGATGTTACTGGTAAGATACAAGTTACAGTTGTAAAAGATAAAAGTAATATCTCTGAAGAGTTTTTACAAAAAATAACTCCACAAAGTGTTGTTACTATAAAAGGAAAAATTATTGAAAACCCAAATGTTAAATTAAATGGTGTTGAGCTAATTCCTGATACAATCAAACTAGAAACAATTGCTGCTTCTCCATTGCCAATTGACAATACAAGTTTAATTGATACAAAACTTGATTATCGTTGGATAGATTTACGTAGTGAACGTAACCAACTTATTTATAAAGTTCAAACATATATCACAAATGTAATGAGACAATGATTGTTTAAGAAAAATTTTATTGAAGTTCATACACCTTCATTAATTGGAGCGGCTAGTGAAAGTGGAAGTGACTTATTTGAAGTTAGTAACTATTTTGGAAAGAAAGCTTACTTAGCACAATCACCACAATTTTACAAACAAATGGCTATTAGTGGTGGCTTTGAAAAGGTTTTAGTTGTTGGACCTGTATTTAGAGCTGAGAATTCTAAAACAAATAAACATGCAACTGAATTTACCGGTTTTGATTTAGAATTTGCTGGGGTTAAAAGTTTTAAAGATGTTATGAAATTAGAAGAACAAATGCTAACTTATATGCTTAAACAAGTTCATAAAAAATATGGTGATGAAATTGCTCGAGTTTTTAATGTTCCAGTTGTTGTTCCAACAACTAGATTCCCAACAATGAGTCTAAAAGATATCTATGTTGAATTAGAACAAAGATACGGCTATACAGTTCCGAAGATTGAGCAAACTGATATTAATGCTGAAGGTGAAAAATATGTACAAAAACTTGCTATGGACAAATTCAATTCTGAGTTTATGTTTGTTGTTGGATACAGTAGCGAAACACGACCATTCTATCATATGCGTAAAAATGGTATACCACAAGGTTTTGATTTAATTTGAAGAGGTGTTGAAATCACAAGTGGAGCACAACGTGAACACCGTTATGAAATACTTAAAAAACAAGCACATGAAAAAGGAATAGATAATGATGTTAAATTCTATCTTGATTTCTTTAAATTTGGTTGTCCTCCACACGGCGGATTTGGTATAGGGTTAGATCGTTTAACTATGCTTTTATTAGGTTTAACTATTAAAGAAACTGAATTTGTTTATAGAAACCCAGATCGTTTGAATCCATAAGATTCTATTTTTTCTTTTTCTTGGCATTCTCCTTTTCTTTTTTGCGCTCAATTGCCATTCTTTCCTTTTCTAAAATCTTCTCATTCTTTTCATTTTTCTTTTTTTCAATTGAACGAATAGGTGCTATTCATTCCATTTCTTTATCAAAATTTAATGTTTTTGTAATAACAATTTTTTGTTGAGTATTTTTTTTATCAACACGAATAGTTCTGACTTCACATTCAAACGCTTTTGGTGGGTTGTATTCATTAGTTTTAATATCTTTTGTTTGATAACAAACAACAAACACTTCTGGTTTATTAGGTTGTGCCTTATCTTCTTTTTGTTGTTGCATACGAATGGTTGCAACAGCGCGTTTTTGTTTTTTTCAATAAGATGATAAGTTTGGATTAATGTAATTAACATCATTACGTCTAACTACATAGTGATTAACAACTTGTCCACGTTTGTTGCTGTCATCGTGTTCTCTGATGTAAGTTTTGATCGTGTTTCAAACTTCATCTTTTTCTTTTCGGTTAGAGACAAAACGACTTAATTCTTTTTTTTGCTTTCGTTTTTTTCAAATGACATAAAAAATAACTGCAGCAACAAGTATTAAAACTGTTAAATATTGCATATATATGATATTATAAATATAATATCAATATGGGTTTCCGCTGAATAAATTTAATCGCTGCTTTTTCAGTTTTTATTTTTTTCGGAATAGTATCATTTTTTATATCAAAGTATGTTTCTAAAAAGAAATATATATATATATATGATAAATATTTTATCCTTACAGTTTGACTTTTGCTAATTGCAATAGAAATTATTCAAATTTGTTTGTATGCATTCATGTTACATTATCCGGATGTGTATTATTATTTTTCATTAAATATGTGCACAATTCATATGTTTATCCTTCCATTTTTTTTAAAACAAAGTAAAGAAAAAATATATAAAATTTTATTTAATTTTTATGTTGCATTACTTTTTATAACTACTTTTTTCTTTTTAACTGGCATGGAAACTTATCATATAGAAAAAAGATCTATATCAATCCCAGATTTTTATCACTCATGAGCACAACATATTCTTATTGTTATTACTTTCTTCCATTTTTTATTTAACAGAAGAAGAATGTATTCCGAATTAAGTGTAAACGTTCTTGCATCTGGTGTTTTATTTGGAAGCAATGCATGAATATTTTTCATGAGTGAAGCTTTATATTCAGCCGGTGTTGTCAATCCAATTTACGAAATATATAACCGAGGAATATTTGATGCGCAATATGGTGAATATATATCAAACGTTATTGTTTTTGTTGTTATCACAGTTGCACTACAACTACTTTATATTTTATGTTTTTACTTGCAGAATTTATTTGAAAAAATAAAAATTGTTAAGAGTACAAAAATATAATATAAAATATGTTTTCTTGACTTAATTTAGTTGTTGTAATTATAGTAGCTTTAATTTGTGGACTAACATCTTTTTTAATATCTAAATTTATCTCTAAAAAAGCCAATATATATATATATATATAACAAATATTTTATTTTAATTATTTGACTTTTATTAATTACAATTGAAATTCTTAATATTTCGTTACATGCTTTTAAATGTCACTATCCAGATATATATATATATTTTTCATTAGTATTGTGTTCAATTCATATGTTTATCCTTCCTTTTTTTATAAAAAATAACAAGCAAAAATTATATAGAATATTCTACAATTTTTATTTCGCTTTGCTCTTCATAACCTTTATTATTTTTCTAACGGGTATGGAAGTCACACAAATAAATAAAGATTCAATTTCACAACCCGACACTTACCATTCTTGATTGCAACATGTCTTCATTATTATGATTTTCTTCCATTTTTTATTTAACAGAAGAAGAATGTATTCCGAATTAAGTGTAAACGTTCTTGCATCTGGTGTTTTATTTGGAGCCAATGCATGAATATTTTTTATGTCGAACGCCTTGCATGCAGCTGGTGTATATAAGCCAATTTACGAATTATACAACCGGGAAATATTTTCAAGTTATGGTGTCAGTGAATACTTAGGTAATTTAATTATCTTTGCTGCAACAACTGTTGTGCTACAACTACTTTATATTTTATGTTTTTACTTGCAAAATTTATTTGAAAAAATAAAAATTGTTAAGAGTACATAAATATAATTATCACAACTATGTATACAAAAATACTTCATTGTTCTTATTATTTTGGTAAGTGCTCCTTGTGCAAAAAATTCAGGAATGCAAGAAATTTAGCAAAATGAATCGGAAAGCACAAAAATAGTCAATATATATATATATATATAGTTTTTATAACACTAGATATGTTAGTTCATGATCTAGATTCAGCAAAAAAGATTTTTAATTCAGGATTTAAATGTGTATTTTTTAATCACGATGAGATAGAAAGTCAATTTTTTAAAAAAAATATAAGCAAAGAAAAATTTTTTGAATTTAGAAAAAAAGCATTCTTAAACTATACATACAGTTATAACGAAGTTGATAAATATGGATATAAATATTTACATTTTTCTGCCGACTTTAAAAAATGTTTAAAGCCTAGACAACATTTTAAAAAATATGACATTGGTTCCATGATGACAAGTGTTGGTCCAACTGAATTTGATCGCTATTTAAAAGCATACAATCTTAAAATATTTTTAAATAAAAAAAATGTTAAAAATTATATTTCAATCATTTCCCGATGTCAGAATCTATTGAATAAAACACAAAAAGCTAAAAAAGAAACTTTTGACCAATATTTAGACAAAATCAAATCGCATAATGCTATCAAATCATATTCTAGGTTATACCCTTGGTGTAAAACCGTTTTTATAACCGCAAAAGCAAATCAAAAATATGTTCCAAGCCATAAAATGTTCTATATCATTTCATACAATATTAAACTTTTAACCGATAATGCATTCTTTAAAAATGAACCTTGATACGATGAAGAACATGTAATGATTGTAAAAGACATAGGTAATATTAATGATGATGTTATTAAATGATGTCAAAAACCACTTACTACAGGATATAAAAATATTGATTGTTTTAAAACAAAAAATATTTTTGAAGAAGTTCTAAACGATGCTAATGCCAAAGCAAAATTAAAATAGATTTATTTTTGAAAAAATTCAACACTATTTATAAAAATAGTATCTCCGATATTTTTGTTTAATATCTTATTAACAATTTCATTGACAATAATAACATTCACAGGTGTGTTAACTTCTTTTCTAAAAGGTACAGGAGATAATCATGGTGCATCAGTTTCATAAACAATTTTGTTTATTGGCATTGATTTAACAGCAGCGTGTAAATATTCAGCTTTTGGATATGAAATCTTTCCGCCAATAGCATAATAACATCCAAATTCATTAAATTTTTCAGTTCAATGTTCATCAGTATCATAGCAATGAATCAATATCTTATTAAGTTTACTATTATATTCTTTTAATATTTCATATAAATCTTCATAAGCATCTCTGCAATGTACAATTAATGGCAACTTATATTTTATTGCCAATTCAATTTGTAATTTAAATAAATTAATTTGTTTTTGTTTATCATAATTTTCAATATGGTAATCAAGGCCACATTCACCAAGACCAAAAATATATTCAATGTTTGTTTTGATATGTTCTTCTAATTCATCAATCTTATTAATTTCATCAACATATTCAGGATGAATCCCAACAGAACATATTGTTTGTTGGGGATATTGTCTTGCAATTTTAATTGCCTCAATTGAGGAATTAAAATCAGCGCCAACACAATTAACAAAGACTTTTTTTTCTTGACATTCTTTTAAAATAGCAACAATATTTGTGTTAAGCGGATCTAAATTTAAATGGCAGTGTGTGTCAAAAAACCTGTAATAACTAATATTAGATAACATTACTTCTTACTAGTTTTATATTCAACAAATTTTTTAATTTCAGCTCATGTACGTTGTTGATATGCATCTTTGCCTTTGATTTTATATTTAACTTTTCCATTTTTTCCTTCTTCAAGGTGTTGACCAGAAATTTTCTCGTATTTTTTAGCAAGTTCTTTTTGTTCAGCTGTTCAATGATCTTTGCTACTTGTAGTGTTTGTAGTAGCGTGGTGGTGAACCACAACAGGTTTTTTAGCTTTAGAACTTGTTTTTGCTTTTTTTAAAGAAGATGATTTAGCACTAGCTGGTTGAGAAACTTTGTCGATTTTTGCAATATCAACAACTGCTGACTCATATTTTTTATCAAATATAGAAGCACGTTCTTTTGAATCATCTCAATTTTTATATATATTCTTATCTTCGCTATCAATGAATGTTCTAACTTCATATTTTAATCAAGCAAGGAAATATGTAACATTAGTTAAATCATCAGTAGTTGTGTAATTACATGAAGCTAAGTATATAGCTTTTTTTTCTAAAGCTGTTAAAGAAATACTTAAGTATGGTAAATAACGAGCTGGTGTAGTAAAAAACGCCTCGTAAACAATATTATCATCCAAATTAAACATTTCGTTTGTGACCTCATGCATACTTGCAAATTGAAAGTACTCAGTAGTGCTATAAAACTTATGATACTTTAAAAAATTTTTAGAAACTAAATTTGCCTTATCAATTTGTGTATTGATATCAGTAATTTTTCTAAGTGTTTCAACAAATGGTTCGTTGTCTGAAATTTGTATAACAAAAGGTAAGATTGTGTATGAGTTATTGTATGATACATAATCACCGCCATTTGCACATTCACGTACATCAAATTGTCTTCCAACGTTGATAGGAACGTTTCGTTGTTTTAGTGTTTCTGCAATTGTTCTATGGTATGCGGCAAGCATTATATTTTCAACTGTTGTTTTATATTTTGAAGCTATTTCATAAAGTTTTTTAACCTCTGAACCATAAAAATCTTCTGTAACAATTCATGGAACAGATACATCAGGTTTTTGTTCAAAATTAATTTTAATTTTATTAAAGCCTGCATTACTTAGTTTTTTAAGTCCTAAACTAGCAAATGTTTTTTTTGAAAAACTTATATGTTTTAACAATTCGTTTGCAGAACGTCCATGTGGCTTATTAAGTTTAGAATGGAATAGTTTATTATCTAAATTATTGTATATTTCACAAAAACGTGCCACTATAGCTTTTAAAGCAAATACATCAATAAGCATACCATTTGCTCTAAACCCAATGTTGTTACTACAAACCATTACAGTAATTTGTGGATGGTTATGTGGATCTGGATAGTTTAAAAAATCTTGATAAAAAGGATCAAATGTACTTCATGCATTAAAAAGTCCAGAAAAATCATTGGTTCTAGCATTTCAAAAAAACTTTCCATCGTTATCTTGAAAAGTTGAATTAAGAATTGGAATACTTTTAACTAAAGAAATTATTGCTTGCTCAACTTTTTTATGTTCTAGAGGTGTTTTATAAGATAAAAGACATCTTACAACCCTGTCGTGTTCTTCAGACTCAAAATATTTATTTTGTATTCTGTCAAGAGTCTCAGCTTTTCAATTACTAGCCATTTTATTTATTCTTCTTTTGTAACTTTTTTAAGCGATTAACATCACGTTTGGCTAGTTTTCGGTCTCTAATAGTTTGAGTTTTTTTTGTAAGACTTCCCATGATTGTAGTTATTATATTTATATTTTCATAAATATATAATATTTAAACTATGATTAATGATAAAAATACTTCCAACACAGAGTTTATCGAAAGTGTTGAAGATAAATTAATTTCTATATTCCTTAATAATAACAATTCCGCCGAAAAAGGCGTTGCTTACTTAGAACCAAAAGATTTCTTTAAGCAAGAAAACTCTGCAATCTTTTCTGTCATAAAAGACTTGATTGGTAAAACCAAAACTATTGATGATCTAACAGTGTTAAGTTATTTTGATGCAAATAAGAATTTTCAATTCTTGGATTATAAAACCTATATCAATAAACTAATTTCATTAGCACCATCTACTATGGCACTTGAAGAATATATTGACATAGTTAAAAAAGCCTCTATCAAACGTGGACTTGATAAAGTGTGTGGTGAAATAATTAAGTCTAATTTTAATTTTGTAAATTTTGATAAAGAAATTGAAAAAGATGTTAAAGAATTTAATGAAATAGTGTGAAGTAAAAAAACTAATGATATGCAAGACATTCGTTCGATTCTTAACATTGCTTTAAAACTTACTGAGAAACATAATGATCTTGTCGAAACTGGTTTTGAAACAATTGACAAAATCCTTAACGGTGGATTTGAAAAAGGAGAAGTAACATTGTTAGCAGCTGCCCCTTCAGTTGGAAAATCAACTTTTGCAATAAATGTATTTTCAAACGAATGTGAAAAACTTGCATATACTCCATGAAACAACAAAGAAAAACCGCCAATGGTTTTATATATTAGTCTTGAAATGAGTGAAAATCAAATTATTGAACGTTTGATTTCTATGAAAGCACTAAGATCATTCAAATTCAATGATTACAACAATAAACGATACTCACAAAGTGATATGGAATTATTCAACTATGCAATTGCTGAAATTGAAAAATATCCATGTATGATTAATGCAAACTTCGTTGCAAGTATTAATGATGTTCGTAATCAAATTGCTCAACTAAGTAATAGTTATAGTGTTCAGTTCCTTGTAATTGATCACTTGCATATTATGTCATATGATCAGAATCATGAAAATCAAGAAATTGCCAATATTACAAAAAATCTAAAAGCTATTGCTAAGCAATATAATTTATCAGTTTTATTGTTATCCCAAGTAAATAAAAACGCTTCAACATTTGGTTTTAATTCAAAAGAATCTATAAAAAAAACTGATGTAGAAAAAGATGAAAATGAACATCAAATACATATGAATGATATACGTGGTAGTGGTGCTCCAGTGCAAGATGCCGCTATTGTTATGCTGATGTGACAAAAATCAAAACCAGAAGGTGGCGATGCAACGGTGACAATTAATATTGCAAAAAACCGTAGTGGTGCAAATGGAATGGTTGATTTAAAATTATGAGGTTCTAAATATAAATTCGTAGAATTTTCAAAGCGAGAAAATTAATATGAAATTTGAAGCGTGAAATAATTTTAACACAGGAAAATGAGACTCATCTATAGATGTTGAAAATTTTATTCAATTAAATTACACACCATACACTGGTTCTAAAGAATTTTTATCTTCAAGTACACAAAGAACAAAAAAAATAATTGACATTTTAAATAATCTTTTTAAAAAAGAACGTGAGAATAATGGAATTATAGGAATGGATACTCGTATCAGTACAATAACTGCCTTTGGACCGGGTTATATTGACAAAGAATTAGAATTAATTGTTGGTTTGCAAACAGAGCAACCATTAGTGCGGGCATATATGCCTTTCGGTGGAATCAGAACCGCAATCGCTGCTGCACAATCTTACAATATAAACACTGATGAACAAAATGATAAGATCTTTTTACAATACCGTAAAACACACAATCAAGGTGTATTTGATGCATATACTAGCGAAATGCGTAAAGCACGACATACACACATTATTACAGGTCTGCCTGATGCTTATGCAAGAGGTCGCATTATTGGTGATTACAGACGTATAGCACTTTATGGAATTGATTATTTGATTGAACAAAAAAAGAAAGACTTAAAATCTTTAGAAATAGATATGAACAACGAAACAATTCAATTACGTGAAGAAGTTTCAGAGCAAATAAGAGCACTATCATCTATAAAAGTTATGGCAGCGTCTTATGGTTATGACATATCATTACCTGCTAAAAGCTCTCAAGAAGCAATCCAATGAACATACTTTGGTTATTTAGCTGCAATCAAAGAACAAAATGGAGCAGCTATGAGTATTGGAAGAGTTTCAACTTTTTTTGACATCTACATTGAAAATGACTTGAAAAATAATATTATTACAGAAGAGTTTGCACAAGAATTAATTGATCAATTTGTAATTAAGCTTCGTATGGTTAAATTTATGCGAGCACCTGCGTATAATGAGCTTTTTAGTGGCGATCCTGTTTGAGCTACTGAAAGTGTAGGTGGAATGAGCGATGACAAAAGGACACTCGTGACAAAATCATCATTTCGTATCATTCACACACTTCACAACCTTGGACCAAGTCCCGAACCTAATTTAACTATCTTGTGATCAAAAAATCTTCCACAAACTTTTAAAGATTTCGTGTGTGAGTATTCTATTAAATATTCATCTTTACAATATGAGAATGATGATTTAATGCGCCCATTACGTAGTGATGACTATGGGATTGCTTGTTGTGTTAGTCCAATGAAATTGGGTAAAGAAATGCAATTCTTTGGAGCACGAGCTAATCTAGCAAAGACCCTAATTTACGCAATAAATGGTGGATATGATGAAATACACCCAGAATACCAATTAGGCCCTAAATTAAGCCAATTAGATATCAATAAACCCCTAAACTACGATGAAGTGTTTGAAAGATTTAAACAATACATCGATTGATTGTGCAAATTATACATCAATACCTTAAACGTTATTCATTACATGCATGATAAGTACTATTACGAGAGTGCTGAGATGGCATTATGTGATACAAAGATTCATCGTTTCTTTGCAACAGGCATTGCAGGATTAAGTGTTGTTATTGACTCTCTAAGTGCAATTAAATTTGCACAAGTGACTCCTATATGAAAAAAAATTGAAGGCAATGAAGATAGATATATAGCTGTTGATTTTAAAATTGAAGGACAATTTCCAAAATTTGGAAACGATGATGACAATGTAGATAAAATAGGTTTAGAAGTTTTGAAAATCTTCAAAGCAGCTTTGCTTAAAAATTCTTCATATAGAAATAGCGAAATCACTACTTCAGTTTTAACAATAACATCAAATGTTGTATATGGTAAAAGTACCGGTGCCACACCTGATGGGCGTAAATCAGGCGTTGCATTTGCACCAGGAGCCAACCCAATGCATAATCGTGATTGTTGTGGGGCAATATGTTCATTAAACTCTGTTGCTAAACTTCCATTTGAATTAGCAAGTGATGGAATCAGCAACACTTTCACTATAGTACCTAATAATTTAGGAAATAATGAAAATGATAAAATAAACAATTTGGTTAATTTACTTGATGGATATTTTGAAAAGGGTTCACAACATATAAATGTTAATGTATTAGATCGTGAATTATTAAAAGATGCCCAACAACATCCAGAAAAATATCCACAATTAACTATTCGTGTTTCTGGTTATGCAGTTAATTTTATTAAACTTTCAAAAGAACAACAAGATGAAGTTATTTCAAGAACTTTCCACGAGAGATTATAAACAATCAACTAAGCATTCATTTAATGTATTAACATTATTGGCAACTAAATGATTGTTTTTAATATGATAGTGTTTTAATTTATTTTTGTAATAATTAAATGCATTTAATACATTCTTATCTTTTAAATCAATTCCATTTACAAGTCGTAAGCCCATCATTAAAATTTGAAAATAATAGTCTCTTGTACTTAACTTTTTTGATGATTTTTTCTTTCAATTATTTAGATCACCAACATTTTCATACATAGTATGGTTTTCAAAACCGCAAGCACTCAAACCAATTCCGCATCATTCTTTTGTTAATCAATAAGCTTTGTTATGAACCGATTCGTATTTTTTATTTTTACATCAATTAGAAACTTCATATCTTGTATATTTACTTTTTTTCTCAATATATTGTAAATCTTTTTCTTGTTTTTCAATATTTATAGAATAACCTTGTTTTGTTATTAAACTGTTTGGTTTTGTTTCTAATGAATAAAAAGAATAGTGAGGAATTGAATATTTTGATATAAATGCTAAAGCATCATCTAATTCTTTTTTTGTTGTTTCATTAAAACCATAAATAAAATCACATGAAATATTTTTTATTTTATTTTTCTGTAATAGTTTCACAGCATTTACAACATCTTCATATGTGTGCTTTCGATTAATTCTTTTTAATAATGCATTATTAGTAGATTGAACACCTAATGAAACACGATTAATCTTGTATTTCTTAAATACTTTAATCTGCTTGTCATTTACAAACTCAGGATTACATTCAATAGTGAACTCAGTATTTTTTTTACAAAATTTTTTACATTCACATAAAAGTGTATGTAATAAATCTTGCGACAAACTATTGGGTGTACCACCACCTATATATATAGAATCAAGTTTATTGTGCACATCAAACTTTGATTTAATTTGCATAACAACTTTTTCTATATATTTCTTTTTGGTTTGTACATTACTAACAAAACGACAAAAATCACAATAAGAACAAATAGATTCACAAAACGGAATGTGTATGTATAAATGTTTAACCATGAATTAAACTAATTCAAGAATAGCTTCTTCTGTTCTATCACCAACACGAGTTCCTAATTTAATTACACGAGTGTAACCACCATTTCTTGAAGCGTATTTTTTTCCTAAATCATATGCTTTAGAAATAAGTTTATCAACATCGTCAAATTTAGTGTTTAAAAACAAAGATGCTAATTTTTTTGTTGTAGATAAATCTTTAGATTTAGCAGAAGTGATCAAACGTTCAACGTGACGTTGAGTTTCTTTTGCTTTTGTAATTGTAGTTTGAATTTTTCCAAAAGAGACAAAGTCACTAACTTGTTGGCGTATAACCATTTTTCTTCAGCTAGATGTCTTGCCTTTTTTGTTTATGTATGACATATATTATTCCTCGCTATTAGCTTTCTTGAAAGATAAACCAAATTTACCTAATGCAGTTTTAATTTCTCTAATTGATTTACTTCCTAAATTGTCGATGCTCTTTAAATCACCAAGAGTCATAGAAACTAATTGACTAACATTTCTAATACCTTCACGTTTTAATGAGTTAGAAGCACGAACTGATAATTCCAAATCTTCCAAAGGAATTGAAACGTTTTTAGCAACAGAAGCAGTTTTTTCAGAATAGTTGTCATTTGCAAATACAGGTTCTTTTGTATTTGATAATTCAGTTAAGAATAACAAGTGACCAATTAAAATTTTTGCACTCAAGTTCAATGCATCCGTAGGAGATATAGAACCATTAGTAGTAACAGAAATGTTTAATTGTTCATGAGACTCAGATTGAGAAACTTTAATTTCTTCAACATTGTAAGCAACATTTAATACTGGAGAAAAATTTGAATCAGTTGGAATAATTCCTAAAGAATTAACAATCAATCTATTTTCAGCAAAAGTTTTAAAACCTTTTCCTCGTGTTGCATAAATTTCAAGTTCAAATACAGTTTTGTCATTTTCAGAATTAGCAATAATTAAATCAGTATTTACAATACTAAATCCATGAGGTAATTCGATGTTTTTAGCAGTAATAGGACCTTGACCAGAAAAATGTAATTTTAATGTAGGTCAAGTTTCAATTTTTCATCCTTCAATTTCTTCATCAGAAAAAGATTCATCAATTTTAATAACTAATTTTTTCAAATTAAGAATGATTTGCGTAGTATCTTCGATAATTCCAGGAACAGCACTAAACTCATGTTTAATTTTCCCAATTTTAATTGCAAACATACTAGCACCGGTTACGTTAGAAAGTAAAGTACGTCGTAATGCGTTTCCTAATGTAATTCCAAAACCTTTGGAAAATGGCAAAATAGTAAAATTTGCTGAGTTTGAATTGATTGAGTTAGTTTTTATTTTTAGAGAGTTAAAGTTAGACATGTTATTATTATATGGTATTTGTTATCGGGGTTTTTTAGGTGGCTTGCAGCCATTATGAGGAATAGGAGTAGCTTCAACAAGTTCTGTAATCGCTAAACCAGCGGCATCAACACTTCTTATTGCAGTATCCTTTCCTTGACCAATGCCATTAACTTTAACAATTACTGTAGTAATACCAAAGTTTTTAGCAGCAGTTGCAACGATTGTAGCAGCTTGTCCAGCAGAATAAGGAGTTGATTTTTTAGTTCCTTTATATCCAACCGTTCCAGAACTTGCTCAAGTTAAAATATTTCCAGCAAGATCAGAAAGAGCAACAATTGTATTGTTAGCAGTAGAGTGAATGTGAACAATACCTTCATTTGAAACAGTATGTTTCTTTTTCTTTTTTGCTACTGGTTTTTTTACCATTGGTTTTTTTGCTTTTTTCTCTGCCATAATTACGCTCCTTTCTATTTAGTCTCTACTTTCTTGTTTGCAATAGTTTTTCTTGGACCTTTACGAGTTCTAGCATTAGTACGAGTTCTTTGTCCACGAACAGGTAAATTTTTACGGTGACGAATACCACGGTAACATCCGATTTCCATTAAGAATTTAATGTTTTGATTAACTTCACGTTTTAAATCACCTTCGATTTTATATTTAATCGCAACTTCACGAAGCGCAGCTAATTCTTTTTCACTTAATTCACTAACTCTTTTTTCTTGATCAACACCAGCTTTTTCACAAATTGTTTTTCCTAAAGAAATCCCTATTCCATAGATAGAATCAAGAGAATAAGGAACTTTCTTGTTGTTTGGTATATCTACTCCTAAAAATCGTGCCATATATTAACCTTGTCTTTGTTTGTGTTTAGGATTCTTGCAAATAACCATAACATTACCATGTCTTTTAATAATTTTACAATTATTACAAATTGGTTTAACAGAAGCTCTAACTTTCATTACTTTATATTATATATAAAATTATTTAATAATTTGTTTAACAATTAATTTTGTAAGTTGTTGACGGTGTCCCATACGTTTAGTGTGGTGTTTTTGAGAAATGTGTTTAATTATATTAATTTTTTCTGCTTTAACTTGTTTTTCAACTTCACAAACAACTTGAGCACCCTTAACATAAGGTGTACCAATTTCATTGTCAACCAACAAAACATCACTAATAGTGATTTTATCACCAGCAGCGTTTTCTAGTTTTTCTACATAGATAACACTGTTCTCTTCAACTTTATATTGTTTATTTCCTATAGAAATTATTGCAAACATAGATATATTATATATAATAAAAATGTAATAATGTCAGACATATATTTATCAAAAGAAAAAATCGAAGAATTAAAAAAAGAAGTAAAGAAGTTGATCGAAGTTGATCGACCAAAAATTATTGAATCCATTAAAGTTGCACGTGCACAAGGTGATTTAAGTGAAAACGCTGATTATGATGCTGCTAAAGATCAACAAGGTGAAATCGAAGCTAGAATAGCTGAGATTGAAACTATTCTTGGCAATTATCAAGTTATTAATGATCAAAAAAAATCTGATGTAATTACTATTGGTAAAACAGTAACTTTTTACGATGAATCAGATAAAGAAAATTACACTTATGAAATAGTTGGTGAAATCGAAGCTAACCCATCTGAAAATAAAATTTCTAATATTTCACCACTTGCTCGTGCTATTATTGGTAAAAAAGTTGGTGATCGTGTTAGTGTAACTAACATTGAAAAACCTTACTTCATTGAGATTAAGAGTGTTTCTTAATCAGATGATTTGGATAGGTAGCGAAGTGGCTAAACGCACTTGACTGTAAATCAAGCACCTCCGGTTTCGGCGGTTCGAATCCGTCCCTGTCCACCATTTTGGGAATTCGCCAAGCGGTAAGGCATCAGATTTTGATTCTGACACGCCCTGGTTCGAATCCAGGATTCCCAGCCAAACGTCCCACTAGCTCAGTGGTAGAGCATTTCACTTTTAATGAAGGGGTCCCGAGTTCGAGTCTCGGGTGGGGCACCATGCTGAAGTGGCGGAATGGTAGACGCACAGGACTTAAAATCCTGTGGTAGTAATACCGTGAGGGTTCAAGTCCCTCTTTCAGCACCATAATTAAAAAGGACCTTTGTGGGTCCTTTTTTATTTGCTATTTAATTATCTTTTAATAAAATTAAGCAATAATGTCTACGATAGAACCAGCTCCAACTGTTCTTCCACCTTCACGAATTGAAAATTTAGTATCTTTTTCAATTGCAACTGGGGCAATCAATTCAACAGTTATTTCTGTATTATCACCAGGCATAATCATTTCTGTACCAGGTTTTAATGTAATTGAACCAGTAACGTCAGTTGTTCTGAAGTAGAATTGTGGTCTATATCCATTAAAGAATGGAGTGTGACGTCCACCTTCTTCTTTTTTAAGAGCATAGATTTGAGCAGTAAATTTCTTGTATGGTTTAATTGAACCAGTTTTAGCAAGAACTTGACCACGTTCAACATCATTACGTTCAATACCACGTAATAATATACCAGCGTTATCACCAGCAATAGCTGAATCTAATTGTTTACGGAACATTTCAATACCGGTAACAACGGTTTTCTTTGTAGGAGTAAGTCCAACAATTTCAACTTCACCGTTAATTTTAACTTCACCACGTTCAACACGACCAGTAACAACTGTACCACGACCAGAAATTGTGAATACTTCTTCAATTGCTAATAAGAATGGTTTATCAACATCACGTTCAGGAGTTGGGATGTATGTATCAACATTATCCATCAATTCTTGTAATTTAGCTTCTCATTCAGGTTTTCCTTCAAGACCACCTAATGCAGAACCACGAATTACAGGAGCTCCATCGCCATCAAAACCATATTTACTTAACAATTCACGAATTTCCATTTCAACTAGATCTTGAACTTCAGGATCGCTAGCCATATCACATTTATTAATAAAAACAACAATTCTAGGAACTCCTACTTGACCAGCAAGTAAAATGTGTTCACGAGTTTGTGGCATTGCTCCATCTGTAGCAGCAACAACAAGAATAGCACCATCCATTTGAGCAGCACCAGTAATCATATTTTTAACATAATCTGCGTGACCTGGGCAATCAACGTGAGCATAATGACGTGCTTTTGTTTCATATTCAACGTGAGCTGTATTAATTGTAATACCACGAGCTTTTTCTTCTGGAGCGGCATCAATTTGATCATAACGTCGTGCTTGTGCTAAACCTTGTTTTGCAAGATAAGTACATAGAGCAGCGGTTAATGTTGTTTTACCATGGTCAATATGTCCTATTGTACCAATATTAACGTGAGGTTTACTTCGATCGAATTTTTGTTTTGCCATAATTTACATTTATTATTATATCGTTTTATAAAATAATGTGGGGTTAATAAATATTTATTAAATACTAGGGGCTTGTAGTTCAATTGCCTGGTAAACCTAAACCTTTCAAGTAAGTTAAAGCGGAATTAGGATTTCAACCACCTGTAACAGTTATGTAACCAGTACCGGATACATTTTCAAATACTTGGTAACCACCACTTCAAGATGGGGAAAAAATAAAACCTATCAAATCTATATTACTTAAATTTATACAACCAATGAAAGCCATAGCTTTGATATCTTTAACTCCACTAGAAATTTTTAAATTAGTCATGTCTCAACAACCTTCAAATGCTCTTTCTTCAATTGTTAAAAAATTAATCACCGGAAAGTTTACTATTGTAAAACCGCAATTTTCGAAAGCACCAATACCAATTTTTCTTACACTACTTGGAACATCAAATAGGCCATCAATATTTGAACAATTACAAAAAGCTCCATCGTTAATTGTTATTACACTATCAGGAATGATCAAACTACTTGTAAATCCCAGACATCCATAAAATGAAGAATTACCAATATATACAACACTACTTGGAATTGTTAATGTTCCCGTCAGACCTTCACATAATATAAATGCTTCATCACAAATTATTTTTGTTCCAGGTTGTAACGTCAATGGCCCACTAGGGGTTACACCAGTTGTCGATGTTACATTGTTATATTTTCCCAAACAATAATATGTTTTATTATTCTTAATGTAATATACATTATCACTATCACATGATATTTTATTATTAGGATAACCCGCATCAGCCGTATATGTTCCCATTAAACCATTACAACCATAAAAAGCATAGTTGGCAATGCTTTCCATTGTGTTTGGAATAACTAGATCTCCACTTAAATTTCTACAACCATAAAACGCACCTTCTCCAATACTTGTCACGTTATTACTAATAGATAATTTAGTAAAATTAAAACAATTTGTAAAACAATAATTACTTATACTAGTAACACTATTTGGAATAATTAAATTTCCAGTTAAACTATTGCAATTCCAAAATGCACCTTCTCCAATACTTGTTACATGTTTTCCAATAGTAAGACTCCCTCTCAACCCTTCGCAACCATAAAACGCACCATCGCCGATACTTTGCACACTATTCCCAATAACTAAATTACCTGTGAATCCTTCACATTGTGCAAATGAATTTTGCCCTATGTCAACAATACTATTAGGAATAATTAAATTTCCAGTCAAATTATTACAATTATGGAATGCGTAGCCACCAATACTTGTCACACTATTTGGGATAGTTAAACTTCCAGTAAGAGTTTGACAACTTTCAAAAGCATATCCATCAATTCCTTTTAAAGGAATCTTCTTTCCTTCATAGGAAATGTATTTAGGAATTATTAAATTATCAGCTACGTATGAATAAGAAGAAGAAATACTAGCTGATGTATATTCCTCGTCAAAATCAATAGTTAATATATTTGATGTTATTGAAGAATCACCTTGATACCCCTTCCAATTAGTACCAGTATCATTTCCAACATAATCAGAAGGATCGTTTTCTTTATTGCTACATTGGTTTAAAATTAAAAGTGGAGCAAATCCCCCCCCAAGAAAGACAGGGGTTGACAATAAAGTTAAAAGTTTGGCTTTACTTTTCACAATATTTGATTATATTAGCTTAAAATTTATTAAGAAGCAACAGATCATCCACCCGGTAAACCTAAACCTTTCAAGTAATTTAAAGCTGAAGTAGGATTTCATCCACCGGTAACGCTTATAGTTCCGCTTTGGTTACTTATTTCTGAAAAAGCACTTTTTTGTGTTCATGAAGGTTGTGTTAAAAAATTAGTTAAATTTATATGAGAAATTTCTGTGCTTTGAAACGCATTCTCAAGAATATTCACTATGGTATTGGGAATGGTTAAATTCCCATTAAGGTTAACACAACTTCTAAATGCATAATTTCCAATATTGCAAACTCCGTCTGGAATATTCAAATTGCCGCTTATATTAGTGCAGTCATAAAAAGCATGTCCACCAATTGTTTTAGTTTGGGAAAGTAGTGTTAGTGTAGAAGGATTCGAACCATCGCTAGTAACGTTTTCATAATGTCCTAAGCAATAATATTTATCATCGTTTCTAGCATAATACACATTGTCTGCACCATGTGATATTTTTTTATTTGGATATTCCGACGAATATGTTGCAATAAGACTTGAACAACTTAAAAATGCACAACTAAAAATATTTATAGAATTACTTTGAATAGTTAACTCATCAATGCTATAACAATTTTGAAATGCATAATTACCAATACTGGTTACAGCGCTTGGTATGTTTAAATTTCCATTTAATGAAGAACATTCAGCAAAGGCGTAACTTCCAATATTTGTAACACTATCCCCTATAGAAAGTTCAGTCAAATTAATACAATTATTGAATGCGTAGCCACCAATACTTGTCACACCATCTGGAATAGTCAAACTTCCAGTCAAACTATTGCAATTATCAAATGCATGTGTGCCAATATTTTTAAGACTATTGTCTAAAGACAAACCAGTAAAATCGCATCCGAAAAATGCATAATCTCCAATGCTTGTCACACTATTTGGAATATTCAAATCATCAGTTATTAAATTAGTACACCCACTAAAAGCCGCATACCATATCATTTTAGTATTAGAATTCAAATTTAATGGTGCAACAGGATTATTGTGTTCAGTATCTGTATAAACATTATCATATTTACCTAAACAATAATATGTATAATCATTTCTAATGTAATATACATTATCATTACTACATGATATTTTATTATTAGGGTATTCATTATCTGTATATTGTCCCATAAGACCACTGCATCCTCTAAATACTCTTTCTCCAATTGATTCTATATTATCCCCAATAATAACTTCTGCTAAGGAACTACAAGACATAAATGCACCGTTACCAATGCTTGTGACGCTATTAGGAATGGTTAATGTTCCACTAAGTTTAGAGCATTGCACAAAAGCGCTAGTTCCAATATTTGTAACACTATCCCCTATAGAAAGTTCAGTCAAATTACTACATCCATCAAATGCATAATTTCCAATGCTTGTCACACCATCTGGAATAGTCAAACTTCCTGTCAAATTACCATTAGATCTAAAAGCGTAGTCTTTAATTTCAATCAAAGGGAGAATAGTTCCAAGGCTAGAAGATCATATATAAGATGGTATTGATAGATCGTGGGCAGAAAAATCATTATTGCAACTGCTAATACTACAACTTGTTACTACATTATCTGTTTTATTTCAAACGATATTAATTGTACCTGTTCCAACCCCATATCAATCACTTCCATCTTCTAATCCACACATAGCAGCACCACTTAAGTAGATATATCCCACATTATTAACTAAATATTCTTTTTCATTAGTATTTTTAATAATCAATGCTTGCACTTTAAAAGAAAAAGATGAACCATGAGTAGAAAAATCTTCCGCATCATAAGAACTTGGATCAAAACTTAATAATCCACTAGGTGTTACACTAAATGTTGATGAACTTAAATTATCACCATATGACTCAATTGAGTAATCAATTGTATAATCAGAAAGATTTACAATAGGATTATTATTTAATAGAACTTGAATTTGTTGAGTATGTACAGTATATCGGTCTATAAGGTCAATATCGCAATCTACAAGAGTAAATTTTTCTTCGTCAGGTTTGACTACACCACACTGATTTAAAAATAACGGAGCAAATCCCCCCCAAGAAAGACAGGGGTTGACAATAAAGTTAAAAGTTTAGTTTTGTTTTTCATATTTATAGTATATTATGATTAGTTTTTAGTAGCTTAAATTTATTGAGGACCAACGGTTCATGTGCTTGGTAATTTAAAACCTTGTAAAAAAATTAAGGCAGCATCAGCATCCCAACCACCCGTAACAGTTATAGTTCCGTTAGCACTAAC
>JAITDP010000006.1 GCA_031282505.1 Mycoplasmataceae bacterium
ACACAAACAAATACTATGTATGAAAACCAAGATGTGACAGAACAAATGGTATTTGATAAACTTGTATCTGAGTATTCAAATAGTTTAAACATCAATCAATTGTTGTTAACACAAAGAAATGATGTAACTGGTGAGTTTACAGTACAACCAAAAGCTAATTCAACTGTTTATAATGCTTCGCAACTTACAGCGCAAATTAATGTTACACAGTCCGCTGTGCTTAATTATGGTAAAACAATTCTTACATCAGGGCAAGATAGTGGATCACCAACTTTTAAATATCGTGGTAGTGACGTTACTGCAACATATTCCGTAGTTTCAGCACCCGTTGCTCCTATTTCTTTTTCTAACAACAAACTTATGTATGCAGCCAACACCGAATATTCAGGTGGTCTATTTGTCATTACTGGTAGTTACACAATTAATAACACAACTTATACAGCTTCGTGAACTATATTTTGTCAATCATTTCAAATTTTATACAAACCTACTCCAACCAATGTTACAAATACATATGCAAATACATATAGAGAGGTTGATAGTTTTCATAGAGTATTTTCAATAGTTGGTTTTCAGGATATTAGAAGTGATGATAAACAATATTGATATACATTAAAAGTTGGAACAATACAAAATTTTTGTGGGTTAAATTTTTCTGTAGATGGACGTTATATATCAACCGATGCTAGGTATGTAATTAATGTAAACAATAATATGTATAAAAACGCAGGTTCTTCAACAAAAGCTACTCCTCATTTTTCTAGTTTTTCTTTTGGCAAACCTACTGATAGCGCTCAATACGGTTACACCTTATATTTAGCATTTCTTGTAACTGATAGACAATTGCATAATTTATTAATTGATTTTCAAACATCAGTACCAATGACTGATACCCCTGCTATAACGAGTGGTTATCCAGGTGGTATTACTTGAATGACTAATATGTAATTACTATTAACTCTTTTTAGTTAAAGCAATAATAGTTTCAAGTAAACTTCTACGTCCTTTTTCACAAGTAACATATTGGTAAGCATATTGTGTTCCACCAGCTTTGTCTCATTCAATTAAGTTACGTAAAGTATCATCAACTAGAATATCATTTTTTCCACGAACAAATAATGATTTAGTAATACCTTCTTTATTTAAAATCAATTTGTATTTACATTTTAAATTATCTGCAAGTCATTTTTCTTTTGCTGATAATTCACTTTCTTTTGAAAAGTTTGTTAAAACAATAACTTCACATAACTCATCAATGATTGAATAAATTGAATTAATTCAATGACAAAAATCAGTTCGGTACACAGATCCTCAAGCCCCGTCAGGCGATGACATATAGTTTGGATCAAACTCCATAGCTACCAATGTACCATCAACATCTAAATACAATCTTGTTTTACTTAATCCGTTAGGATTTTCACTACTTTTAACGGCATCAATAATTATATCGGTTGAATCTCTAACTACAATTGTATTCTTTATTTCACTCATATAATTTATTATATTCATGGCAGATAAAATGAGTTTGTCCAAAAAACACAAAGGTATTTTGGTGTTTATTGGAATAATAATGTTTCTAATATTTTGCCTTGCTAGGGTGCCTTACACTGGTAGTTACATTGATGACTTTGTTTTTGATTTCTTGTTTGGCACATATAAATATGCCATATATTTGTATCTTATTACAATATTTTCAATTGGCTGTTTTAGTAAAGACTTAATGCGTAAAATTATCAGACCTCGTTATTTGTTTGGAATGATAATTTTATCATTTGGTGCAATGGTTTGTATAACAAGTGTTTATCAAATCATGTATGGGTTTGGTGAAACAAACGACTTCGTTCCATTTATTAGCAAATATTTAGATAATTTTTTAAAATTTGTAAAAATTAGCAATTCTTACAATAACTTTTTTAATACAAGTTGGAGTGGTGGAGTAATTAGTGAAGTTGTATTTGCTGTTATTTTATTATTTGCACCATTCGCATATCTTATTTTAGGAATTTTATTAATCTTATCTTGAATTCTTTTTATATTAAATAAAAAAATGCACTCATTTTCTCATATTCATGGTTTCCACAAAAAAAATGGAAATAATGTACAAACAAATCCACAAATAAATTTGGAAATGTTAAAAACAGAAATTAAAAACGACACCATCGTTTTACCATCAATTGATTATTTAACCGATACTGGTGTTAACAACGATGTTGAAAACATGAGTATAACAGAAAACCACCTTAATATTATTAAAACTATACTTTCTGATTACAACATTGAGGTTAATAAAATTTCTTCTAACATCATGCCTATATATTCACAAATAATTGTTGAAATTAAAAAAACAGAACAAATCGATGATGTTTTAAAATTACAAAATATTTTTAGTGAAAAAATTAAAGATGGAAAGTTTATTATTGTAAATAGAAACAAGGAATTTACTTTTGAAATCACTAACGAACACATGTCTCGCGTATGTTTAAAGACATTACTTCGTAAACAAAAAGGCAAAGAAAAACTTCCAGTAGGTATTGATATAGAAAAAGATACAATATCATTGAATCTTGAAGATGACCACACTGTTTTTGTTGTCGGAAAACACGGTAGTGGAACTACAATGATTTTAAATACTTTAATTATGGGATTTGCTTATACAAACGAGCCACAAAAATCAGAAATAATGCTTTTAGATGGAAACAAACATGAGAACTCATTACATGTTTTGTTTAAAGACTTACCACACATTCATAACAAAAATAATATTAATAGTGAAAAATATGTTGAACTATTTACTAAAATAGTTGAAGAAGGAGTTAAAAAAAAAACTCTTATTATTTTCAATAATTTCGAAGAATTTCTCAAAGGTTCATTTGAAAATAGAAAATTATTAATTAGTTTAATCAAGTATGCTAATACTACAAAAAAACTATATGTAGTTATTGCTTCAAACGTAATAGACAATGACTCAGCCGGAACAGATATATATTCATTGATCTGCGATAAATTTATTCTTAAAACCAATACAGCAAACGAAAGCATTTCTTTATTAAATTCAAATCGAGCATTTGAATTGTATGGATTTGGTGATTGTTATTACATACACAATGAAGAAAAAAAGCAACGTATGCAATCTATATATTTAGGAAAAGAAGAAGTAAATACAATAATTGAAATTATTAATACTTTTTATTCTATTAAAGAAAGTAATAATTAATTACATTTTTTTATTTCATCTATTACTTTATTAAAATCAGCTTTATTATCAAGTTTGAATCCACTAGCATTCTTGTGTCCACCACCATTAAATTTTGAAGCAATAGGTGATATATCTAATGTTTTAGAACGCAAAGAACCCTTTCAAACATTATTTGTTTTATCATAATATAAACTTGTTCATATTTCAATATCGTTGATATTACTCATTAATCAAATCATTGAATTTGGAAAAATATTATGTTCTTCAAAGATGTTTTCTGGAATCAACAAATAAGCAATGTGATTGGCTAAATCAAAATTTATTAAAGATTGAACGATGTTATTAAATTTAATTTCATTAACAGTACGTTCATTTAATAAAAGGTTAATAGAAGCTGGGTTTGACATATATTTATATAACTTAGATGCAATTTTAAGAGTTCTGGCGGTTGTGCAACTGTAGAAGAACCGATTGGTATCGGTAACCATACCTAAATATAAAAATGAAGCTATTGTGTTATCAAAAACCCTTGGACTTCATTTAAGTAATAATTTACTAACCATTTCACAGCAACTTGAGTATTTTTCATTAACTCAGTTAATGTTACCATATCGTTCGTTACTTATATGATGATCAATTACTATAGTCTTATTACATAATAAATGTTTTTTAGTAAAAACTCTATCAGAATTTGCACAATCAAAAACAATACCTAGTGATTTCGAAATTCATTCATCGTTATAGTTAGGTAAAGGCTCGAACTTTAGAAACTTATTTAGATAATGATTGTCAAGTTCATCAATGCCAATAATATTGATATTTTTTTTTGGGTATTTTTTTTTAATAAAACTATAAAATCCAAAAACAGATCCTAATGCATCACCATCAGGGTATTCATGAAAAAAAAGTGCAATATCATTATTGCATTTTATTAATGAAATAATTTTCTTTTTTAATTTCATTAATTATCTTACTTTGTATGGTAATTATGTTCGTGTCCACCATTGTGATCGATACGTTTTTTACGTTCAGCAACTTTTCCTGAACCAAATCGTTCATCAAGGCTCATGTAACCAGTTACACGAGAAATACCTTGTATGTTACGTGAACCACATACAGGACATACGGTATCAGAAGCACGTAATAATGTAACTTTTGTTGCGATTTGATTTGAAATTTTTTCCATAAAAATATTATATATTAAAAGAACGAAATTGTATATGGATAATTGTCCACTTCTGTTTCATATAACTCAGCATTGATTTTGTATTGGTTTTTAATAAACTTAACCAATTCCAAATTGGTTTCGTGCTTAGCAGATTGATCAGCAAATACGATACATTCATGGTTACGTGTTTTAGAACCTAACATTCATTTAATTGTGTTTTTAGTTGCGATTAATAGATCGGAGTTACTTGCAACAATCTTTTTATCAGTTATACCAATATATTCACCTTTTTTAACCAATGTTTTATTAAATCTACCATCTTTGATTGATTGAGAAATCTTACAATACATAGGTAATTTAATTTTAGTTCACAAATCACGTTTATTTTTCATATATGTTTGCGAGTAGTTAACGATTGTACATAAATAAAATGAGTTAACTATACTTCTTGCTGAATAAATTTCACAAGAAATATTTTTAGGTAACAATTCCTTTGCTTGGTTAGCGGATAACACATAGTTTGAATCATCAATAATTAAAATTATTTTTGATGAATTAACAGCAACAAATGATTTGAAGAATGTTTCAACAGAAGGGTTACCAGTTGCTTCTGTGTTTATATAAGTATCAACACCAACCTTTTCTTCAAACAAAGCGCCTGTTTTTTTAGAAGGAACAGTAACAATAACTTTGATTTTATCACTAACATTTTTAAATATTCTTTGTGCTTCAGCGTTTTCATGTAATGATTTTAATGTAGCACCTGGATTTTTTTGTAATCATTGTTCTGTCATGTTTTCAACTTTAACCTTCAAGAACTCACCATATTTACTTGCTGCAGCAAAAATCTTTCAAGGATTAATAGAGTGTATGTGTACCTTAACAAGATTGCCATCTTGTACACACACAACTGAATCACCAACCTTAGCTAAATCTTTTTTAAATAGTTCGAAATTAAACTTCTCTTTATTTTTTTGACCAAAATGAACTTTACTTCCTACATCCATGATGAACTCATTACAATAACCAAAACCATCATTGTTATCTACAAAATTCTTTTCACTTTTTGTCGGGTTGTGTTTAATATTTAAATTATCACTGATCTCTTCTATCTTTTTTGTGATAGTTTTAGTTGGTTTGCTTTCTTCTAGGTTGTAACCAACATTCATACCTTCAAAAATTCTACACAAACCATATCCACCAGAATCAACTACGTTGGCTTCTTTAAGATCAGGAAGAAGTTCAGGAGTTTTAAGTAATGTTTTTTCAGCAACATCACTAATAACTTTAAACAATTCATTGTAATTTGAAATTATTTGTTTGTTCATAACAAGAGTTTCAGAAACTACACGAATAACGGTTAATATAGTTCCTTCAATAGGGGTAATAACAGCCTTATAGGCAATTTCCTTAGCATTTTTTATACATTCAATGAAATCATCAATGCTCAATTCTTTTTTGCCTTCAGGGATTGATTTAAAGAATCCTTTTCAAATTTGTGAAAGAATAACTCCTGAATTTCCACGGGCGTTCATTAATAAACCACGGTTAAAAACTTTACCAAACAAGAAGAAATCAGAGAATGTGCTATTTTTAATAGCATTTTCAGCACCTTCAAGTGTAATTTTCATATTAGTTCCTGTATCGCCATCAGGAACAGGGAATACGTTTAACTCATCAATCTTTTCGTATTTAGCAACTAATGTAGAGATTCCTTTTCTTAATAAGAAAATGAATGTTTCTAAATTCAATGTCTTTTTGCTATCCATTTTTATAGTTTTTCATTATAAGGAAGACCTTACGTTTAATATTATATTAAACCCGATCTTTTCTTTTAAAATTTTACCTAAAACACTTTGAATACGTTTTGAAATTTCAGATATGTTACTAACGTAAGAAAGTGGAGAAAATTGGATGTCTGCAAAACCTTCTTCAATGTATCTAACTGTAACAGGTTTTTTCTTGTCAACACCTGGCACAGTAAGAACGTTTTTTTTAATAATAGTAATAATTGAATCTGATGCTATTTTGCTCATTTTTATATATTATATATAACTTAAAAAAATAAAATTTTAAACAAACGGAATAACTATAATAACACATATGAGTAAGAACCTAATGATCATCGAATCTCCAAATAAAGTTCATACCCTACATGAATTTTTAAGCAAAAATGACTGGTCCATTATTGCAACTGTAGGACACATCCGTGAGCTAAAAAAACGTAACGGATATGACCCTAAAACCTTCGAACCTGTATGAGAAGTTAAAAAACCTGGAAAACAACGATTTGGTTTTGGCTCTAAAAACAAAGAATCAGCAGAGGTTATGAAGACATCTCAACAAATTATTGATGATATTAATGCCGCTGCACATAAAGCGACAAATATTTATATAGCATCAGATCCTGATCGTGAAGGAGAAGCAATAGCGTGACATGTTGCACAAGTTTTAAATGATCAAGATCGAAAAAAAGTTAAACGTGTAACTTTCAATGAAATTACAAAAGATGTTGTTATTGATGCTATTAAGCATCCTAGAAAAATTGACATTGATCTAGTACATGCATATTTTGCTCGTACTATTATGGACCAAATGATTGGTTTTGGATTAAGTCGATTGGTTAGAGAAAAATTACATGCAGATAGTGCTGGCCGTGTCCAAACTGTTGCACTTAAATTTATATATGACCGTGAAAAAGAAATTGAAGCATTTAGTTCTGATAAGTGGTACACTTCAGTCATTAAATTAGATGGTCCATTTCAATCTCCTTTAAATGTTCGTGAAGCTTCAAAAAAATTAACTGGAGTAAAACTATATTTATTAGATAATAAGGATAATCAAGTTAAAAATCAAGAAGATGCAAGTATAACTGCATTTGCCGATGAAGAAAGTTGTAAAAAATTTAACAAAAGTTTAGGAAAATATTTTACTGTTTATAAAAAAGATCCTGAAACTCATAAAACTACAAACCCAAAGTCTCCTTTTAAAACTTCTGCATTATTAAGTTTGGGTGCATCTGTAATAGGTAGTGCAAGCATTGTTAAACAAACCGCACAACACCTATTCGAAGGTATTAAATTACATGGAAAACATGTAGCCCTTATTACCTATCCACGTACTGATAGTATTCGTGTTTCTGATGAATTCGTTAATAATGTTAAAAAACTTATTACCAAAGAATATGGTGCATCTATGTATGTTCCACGTAAGTGAGAAGATGCTTCTGCTAAAAAAACAACAAGTAAAATTCAAGGAGCACACGAAGCTATTCGTGTTACTGACCCTTTTATTAAACCAAGTGATATAAAATCTGTTGTTAAACCTAACGAGTATAAGTTATATAAACTTATTTGAATGAGAAGTGTTGCAGCATTCATGCCTGAATGTAAGTCCATTTCTATTACTTTACGTATTGAAAATAATGGTAATAAATTTTATACTCACAACACTAAAATTATTTCCCCTGGATTTAGAACTGTATATACAATTAATGAAGACGAAAAGAAAAGTGAAACTTTCGACTTCTCAATTATTCGTGAAGGTGATAAATTCACAGCAAAAACAATTGAAATTAAAGAAAAAGAGAAATCTCCTCCATCACGTTATAATGAAGCTTCACTTATTAATAAGCTTGAAGAAGAAGGTGTTGGACGTCCAAGTACATACTATACAATGGTACACAAACCTGTTGAGTCAAATTATGCTTTCCTTGAGTCAAAAGCATTCCATATGAATAAACTAGGTGACGAAGTTATTGTTAATCTTGAAAAATTCTTTCCAGATATCGTCACACCTGTATTCACTAAAGAACTAGAAGACCACTTAGATAGAATTGAGGATGGTGAAGATTGACACATATATTTAAAAAAATATTCTCCTGTGTTTACTAAAGAATTAGAAACAGCTGAGAATAAATTTAAAAAAGCACCACTTGAAAATGCTGTTGATGAACATGGTAATGTTAGATTGTGTCCTAAATGTAAATCACCTTTAGTAAAACGTTATAGTCCTAAAACTCATAAAGAGTTTATTGGATGTAGTGCTTACCCGTTATGTAACTATGTTGAGTTTCCTAAAGATCCAAATCACCACCCACAACAAGTCATTGAAGAAAAATGTCCACTATGTGGTGCTAACCTTGCTATCCGTACTAACCGCCGTAATGAAAAATTTATTGGTTGTACCAATTATCCTAAATGTCATTATTCTCGTCCTGCTGATATGACAGATGAGCAATGACAAAAACACAAAGCAGAAACTTTGCTTAAAAAAGGTAAAGAAAAACCAAGTAAAACCAAATCTAGTAGCAAAAAGTCTAGTAAAAAGAAATAATGACTATACAACAAATAGATTCTTATATTAAAGAAAATGATATAGTTGTTATTGATTTTTATGCTTCTTGGTGTGGACCATGTAAAATGTTATCTCCAATTCTTGCAGAGCTAGAAAGTGAAATGAAAGATGTTAAATTCATCAAAGTTAATGTTGATGAAGATTCAGAAATTGCACAGCAATTTAATATCTCTTCAATCCCTACTTTATATTTATATAAAAATGCAAAGTTGTCTGATCATATCTCTGGATTTAGAAGCAAAGAGGATTTAAAAAAGTGAATTAGTTCTAAGAAGTAGGTTTAAAAAACCGTTATCCAAGGTTTGTAAAAAGTTCAGAAAGAGGAACTGGCATCTCCTCTTCTTCAGAATAAGAAATTTTTTTCCCACAGTAATAAGTATTTAATTCTCATCCATTTACTTCATACAATATTACACTAAAATAATAAGGAAGTTTTTTGCTAGTGGCTTCATATGCCTCTTTTAATTTACCAATCTTAGCTTTATATTTCTTAGCTTGTTCATCTGAAAGAACATGGCCGTCCCGCAAATTCTTAACTTCAATAATAAAAACATTCCCATTCTTATCTTTTACTACAAAATCAGGATATGAATATTTAACCCCATTTCAAACATATCCGAATTTTATAGCGTTATCTTTTTCGTTGAAGTATCAGTTTTTTCCCACAATAGTTAAATTAATTTCATTGTCCTCATCAGCTATTAAATTTTGTAATTCGTTAATGAATTTTCTTTCAGCTTCTGACTCAAAGTCAAACATGCAACTGTCACCATCTTTTTTTCAAACTCAACAATCAAAACTACACTCATGCTCATGATTCAATATTCAAAAACATGATTTTTCAAGAAATGTAGCTTCTGTATCCTCTTCTATAGATTTTTCGTAATTATTCAAATAATCATTATTTGCTTTTATTATTTCTTCGATATTGAACAATGTATCAAATCATTCATTATCGCTTGATATTAGCGATTCAACTCTTATTTTTGCTTCATCACTCAACTTATTTCAATTTTTATAAAGTTCAAAAATAGATTTGGAAAAATCATATTTTTTACCTTTTTCTAATATTTTTTTTAATACATCTTTATCAAAAGAAATTTGATTTTTATTTCATAAATCATTAATTTTTGTTCTTTTAACTTTGAAATTTTCAATTATTTCTTTTGATTTTATTGCAACATCCTCTTTGTAACGATCATCTTTTTTAAAATCACCTCATGCATACGCTGTTACCGCTAATTTATTAGCTTCGGATTCAGTTCCATCAGCATTATAGTATTCTTCCCAATCCTTTAAAATTGGGTTCCTTCTTATCCTGCCAAGAACTTGTTCATCTAATGTGCCACTTTCAGTGTCACGTATTTGAAACAAGGCACAAGCGCGTGGAATGTCATACCCTTCAGTCATTACCAATTTAAAGATAATAACAGAAACTGGGCACAAAGGTTCCTTTAATATTCCCTTTCACATATTACGACTTGATTTTAACAATTCTTTGTTGTTAGTTTCTTGATGTTTAGTATCGTTTGATAAAATTACATATTGGATGTCAGCGGAATATTCAGATAAACATTTTTTTATCATATTTATCTCATTATCTGCTTTGTTTTTATTAGAAATTTGAATCATAAAAGCTGGGTTAAATTTTGGTAAAAATTTCTCATATTTTCTCTTAATCCCGTCATTGTCATTTTTATAAAATAAATCAAGAGCTTTTTTGAGTTCTTTAATAGATTCTTCTTCGTTGGTTATTGTCTTAGTGTTCCAACGTCTTAAATCTTTTATCAAATGAAATTTAACTGCGTTTTCTTCAGTAATTTCAACGTCTGGTTTATGCTTTGGAGTGGCAGAAAAATTAAAAATCTTTGAGAAATGTTTTCCTAATTCATTTAGGTTGCTGGTTTCACGATGTGCTTCATCTTTAATTAAATAGATTTTAAATCCATTTCTAATCTTTTCCTTGATAAAATTCTCAAAAACACCACAATCTTTTAATAAAGAACCACTTTTAAATTTATCTGTAGGCAATATATAAACATTGAACCCATCATCTATATTAGGTCTAACACTTTCGCCACTAACATCAGAATTAATATAAAAAGGTTTAACACAGTTATAAGTTCTAGAATTTTCAGGTTTAATAAAAACTGTATAATTTTGTCAAGCTAGTTGTGCTTTTGATAGAGAAGAAACGATAAAAATTAATTTTTTATCATCTCCAAGATATCTATTCATTAAATCCAACATCATAATAGTTTTTCCACTACCGGTTGGAGATTTAAATGTTACAGATTCCTTATTTTTTGCAATATAAATAATATCAGATATTTTTTCTTTCTGTAAAATTTTAATTGCTTCTAACATATACTATTTATTTATTTTGCAAGTTTCTTCAAACTCACTGCATATTCATTCTCTTTTTTTATTAATATCATTTAATTTTTTGTTTTTCCATTCTTGCTCTCATTCTTCATTAATGAACTTTTGATCATAATCATCAACATTTATTTTATTAAAAATTTCCCTGCTATTATTTTTTATGCTTTCAATTCTATAAACATCTAGTGAATCTCCTAATGGTTTATTGCGTTCGATCCACGGAAAATTTGACTTACCGTCTGAGGTTTTTCCTGTCATAACACGTAACAGCCTTTCTCTTGTTACTTTTTCAGGAATGTCTTTTTCATTAATAGTACATAAAATAAATTGTCGCTTACCACCATCCTCTTTGTTTAATTCTAAAACAGCTTGTCCGGTTGTCCCACTGCCTGCAAAGAAGTCAAGAGCAATAAAGTCATTTGTATAATAAGACTTTAATATATATTTAATTAAGTCAACAGGTTTTGGCGCTTCAAATTTTCTTATTGTATTAAAAATTGAGTTCAATTCCTTGGTACCTTGAGAGTTTAAAAAATCCAACAATATACTACGTATATTTTGTCTTCGTTCAATAGCTTGTCCAGTACTATCAACTTTAAAATATTTTTTTAATTTTACATTATAAGTTCCATCATTTTTTTTATAAAATACAAGACGACCTTCTTTTCTAAATCTTTCAATAGTTTCTTCACTATACAACCAACACCAATCAGAAACACCATGTTTTGACTGGCGTTCCTTTCATTGATTTTCTGTCACATTGTGAGCAAAGATTTTACTGCCATCAGGCGCAATTATTGGAAAATCAAGAGACTTGGTTCAGGTTAACCCCCCCTGCACATTTGTGATAATTTATACTTGCCATATAAGTTGTAATTTTCATCTTTTAAACTATAAGTTTCTTCACCTTGTTCAAATCCATTCATTACTTCAGAACCATCATTTTTTACATAACATAATATATATTCATGGTCAGTTGATGCATTTTTTTTATCATTTTTTCCTCCTGCATTTGTTCTTCTAATAAAATTACATACAAAATTATTCTCCCCAAAAACATCATCAAATAATAATTTTAAATGAGCTTGGTTTTTATCATCAATACTACAAAAAATAACACCATCATCGCTTAATAATTGCTTAGCAAGCAAAAGACGTGTTTTCAACATCGATAATAAATTATCTCTACTAAATTTATTTTCATAATTTGTATATGCAAATTCTCCCATAGAATTGCAACCATAAGGGGGGTCAATATATATTACATTAATTTTTCCACGATGAGTAATTAGTAGGTTGTTAAGTGCATCGTAGTTATCTCCAATAATAAGTT
>JAITDP010000002.1 GCA_031282505.1 Mycoplasmataceae bacterium
AATATTACAAGAAAGAATTAAATACGAAGTAGATGCAGCTAAAACACAAACAAGAAGCGAATTAGAAAAAAAAATTAGAGACTTAGAATTTCACAATCAAGAAACACAACTTGCAAATGAAAAAAAAATTATAGAACAAAAAGAGCAATATGAAAAAGAAATTAAATTAAGAGATGAAAAAATTAATGAATTAAACAACACTAATAAATGGTCTCATTTACAAAAATGAGATGAATTTCCTGATGGTGGCTTAGAGAACTGATGTGAGAATGAGTACAGAAATCGTATTGAAAGATATTGACCACAAATTAAATTTAAAAAAGATAATGACATTCGAGATGAAGAAGGAAATAAATCAAGAAGTGGAACAAAAGGTGATTTTATTTTAGAAGAAACATCAAAGGATGGAGATAGAATATTAAGTATTTCATTTGAAATGAAAAATGAAAATCCTAATAGTAAAACTCAAAAGAAAATTTCTGATCATTACTATCAAGCAGATTTAAATCGAAGAAAAAAGGGGTGTGACTATTGTGTTATTGTAACCACACTTGAACCTAATGTAGATTTTAGTATTAGAAAAGTAAATGAAAAAGAAAAGATGTATATTGTTAGACCAGAATTTTTTGAAGAAATTATTTGTCGTTTACGTGACAACGAACTTAATGCTTATGAAAAAACAAAAGAAACAAAAAATCAATTAAGAAAAATGGAAGATGAAAAAGAAGAAGTCGCTGATTATTTTAATAAAATTGAAATTTTCAAAAAAGAATGGGGGAAGCACTATAATACTGCAAAAACAAAATTTGATGACGCAATCGAAAATATAAATAAAACTATTGCACAGTTACAAAAATTCAAGGAAAATATACTATCATCAGGCAAATCTTTTGATCTTGCTGATAAAGCTTTTGAAGAAGTAAGTAAGAAAAGTCTTACTAGAGGAAAAGATGCAATTAAAGCGATATTAAATAACGAAGATAAAAAAGAAGAAAATTAATAAGTTCTGAAAAAACTTGTTAGTGGATAACCATTTGGTAACAATTGGTTTCAACCAAATTTTGGATTGTAATAAGAGTAATCTCAAGCAGCACTATTAGGATCAGTTGAAGCATTATTACTTGGTATACTAATAGCTAAATTTGTTGTTGATGGAGAACTAAAAGGAGTGTTCAATAAAAAGTTTTGTGAGTAAGGAGGATTATTAAATGACACAGGTGTGTTATTAGGTGCTCCAAGTTTTAATGAACATAAATTTGTTCCACTAAAAGCACTAGTTGGAATAGATGATACGTTAGGAATTGAAATGCTGTTTAATGATAAACATTTAGAAAATGCACCATCGCCAATTGTTGTAAGTGAATTAGCAACAAAATCTGATAATTTTGTTTGCGAACGGAATGCATTTTGTCCAATACTTGTAACACCGCTGATATTTATATGTTCAATTCCACCAGTTGTAGTAACATTGCTTAAATCAAAAGCGCTATTTTCTATTGCTGTACAATTAGGAATATCTAAATCAGTTATTAGTGAACGACCTAAAAAAGCTGATGTTCCAATTACATATTGTGCTTTATTAGAGTCTTCACTAAGTTTTGATAACATTGGAAAAACATTTGAGTTATTGTTAGAGAAAGCATTTGAATCTATTCTTGTTGTAGAAGTAGGTATTACTAATTCTTTTGAATAAGTATCTAATAAAAGATTGTAATATTCATCTGAAGCATCAGGAAGACTATATCCCGTTAGTATGTTAGGATTTGTTGAGGAATATCTAAAATTTGTAATTGGGTGAGCAGTAGTTCACATATTAGCTTTTTGTTTGTAGTTAGTAACAATATTGACAGTAAAGTGGTGATCTAGATTGTTAAATAAAAATGGTATTGTTACAGTTACTGTTGTTGGATATGAATAATTAAAAAAACCATAACTAGACAATCCACTTGATTTTGTACGATTGAAAAGAAATGATACAGAATTACTAGTTGAGTTAACTATTGCATCATATGGTTGTGAACTAGCTGCTGCACCATAATAATTAATCGAATAAGATGATGATCCTACTGTATAGCGAAATCAATCAGAACGTAGATAAAAATTTGTTGGGTTAGGTACGAATTGACCAGTAGTTGTATTGTATGGTGCAATTGTAAAATCATAAGCACTAGCAGATGAAACAGCACCATCTGATCAAGCAGATTGATATTGATCATTATCTAAACCATATATAGTGACGTTATTATAGTTTCCAGCAATTGCTATAGGTCTATCATCATATGCAAAATTAGGACGCAAGAATGCTATTGTGTCAAAATTATCAACATCATTAGCGGATGCGTTTAAGTGATATAAATATGTAGCCACAGGCACTGATGAAACAGAAACAAGTGCAACACCAGTACAAAGTAATGATAGTGTTAATTTATTTTTAATTTTTATATTTTTCATATTAATTTATTAGAATCCTGTTGTAGAAATATCAGGTTTTTCTTTTCCGTCCTCCTTCTCTTCAGCATTAAGTGCTTTTAACATCTTTTTCCTACGAACGGTAATTATTATAAATGTAAGTGCACATGCTATTGCTGCTGCACTTCCAAGCGAAATTCATAAAATTGTATAGTCAGTTGGTTTTGAATTTTGAAAATTAAAAGTAAATGATGTAGTACCACAATATATTGGGACTATAGATTGAGAATTACTACGGTTGTAATAACAAGATATAACGATTTGATATTTTCCGTTATATGAATATAAATCTTTTGTTGGTACCAAATTATCATAAGCTCAGTCGATTTCACCAAAAGTTTTACTTTGCAAATTCGGAGTAAATGTAATATATTTATTTAAATCTGAATCTTCATTATTTTTTTTGATAGATATGTTAAAAACTAATTTTTTATATACAGCTTCATATTCATCGGAAGGTTTTTTTCCACTTGCATAATTAAATAAAAATGTTGGTACTTTTGTACTACCATAATTTGATTTGTTTGGATTAAAATTATAAGTTTGATCAGGGAATGAAATTGTTACATCTGGTGAATCATTTGCAAACTCATATGTAGAAAATGTAAAAGAATTAGAAGTTCATCTTGCATCCGTAGTTGAAAGTTTATCATACAAACTCAATGTAAAGATAAAATGATTTGGAATGTATTGGATTGTTGAATCACTTTTTCCTACATGTAATATTACATCACCATTAGCATCAACTGCACCGTTATTATCTAATGTTAATCAAGTAGGAACAGTTAAATTTGAAGTAATTTTAAATGTACAATTATTTTGATACATATCATTTGTAAAATCACCATTTGAATCCCTCACTTTAAGAACTCATGTGTCATATGTAGATACTTCATATGAGAAATTAGTTTCAGCTGGGTCATCATTAAATGTATCTATAGTAGTTCCATGGTAGTCTCTTGAAATTACACTAAGTTTGAATTCAGTATTCACATTATCAAGACTTCCAAAAGTACAACTTTTAGTACTATCAGCATTTGATGTTGCTGTTATAGTAAAATAATAATCTCCTACAAGCAAACCTTGACCTCAATATATAACACCGTTATTATTTATTTGTGGAGCACCAGCTACAGCTCAACCGCCACTAACAGAGTTTGTTATATCTTGACCTAATGTTCAAGTAACAGAATTGTCTGGCAAATTTGTTGCATCATAATTTACTAGTAATGGATATTGAAATTGTCCGCTTGTAGAATTATCAATAGTGTTAATTTGTGGGTTTCCATTTAAATTTATTGTCATGCCATTAATTTTTCAAGATTTAAATACAACTACTGAAGAAGCAGTTCCTGTTGTAGTTGTTGAATTAGCTGTTGGTTTAACAGCTACTGAAGCGATAATTGAAAAATCACCAGCATCATAGTTTGCATCATAAAATAACAATCCGGTGTCATCTATATGCATTCAGCTTACAGAACCACCGTTGACATTAATACTTCAAACAACAGATGCTAATGCTGTATCATCTGGTTGACCCGCTGAATTATCTTTATAAGTAGTTAAAAAAGTATATGGATTTGTTGCTTGTCCTGCACCTTTTCCAACTTCTAATGGCATATTGTTAAATGATACATTCGAACTATTAACAGCAACACTTTGTAGTTTGTAAATTCTAAATGTAAGTTCATCAGTTATAGTTAATGGACTGCCTGATGATGGAGTTAAAGTTGCAGTTACAGGGATTTCATATATACCACATAAATTATTGTTTCAATTATCTGCACCTCAAGAAATAGTTCCTGCCGATACAGTAAATGGTGTTGTAGCAGATAAAGAAGTAAAAGAATTTAGATTAAAATTGTATGTAATGTTTGTATCATTTGTAGATGAAGAAACCGCAGTAGCTTCTCATGTAAGAGATACTTGAGTTTGAGTAGCACTTATATCAATTGAATAGTCTTTCGTCATTGCAATAGTATCTGCAGTTCATACTAAACCAGTAACAACAGTTGCATCAAATGTATAACTAACAACTGTACTTATTGCTTGATCATCTCCACTTGTTATTTTAACATCGAAAGTTCAATCACCTAAACCCATGTTGCTTGTGTTTGCATTAGTAATATTTACAACTCCTGTGTTATCAACAGCTAAACATGAAGGTGTTGAAACAGTAGCACCATCTTTTTTAACGTTTTGGATTGCATATGATACACCACTAGGTGTTTGTGGTGAAACATTGTTATAGTAAGCTGATTTTCCATTTAGTGGTTTGTATGAATAACTAAAATTTCCACTACCATTTCAATCATAAGTTTTTGATGTGTCAATTGAGTCATAAGTAACTTTTTGTACACCTCAAACATTTACTATATAGAAGTCACTTGAATTTGTATCGGTAGCTGTTACTGTCGAATCAGTAGAAAGTGTTGCGTTCAATGCAACACTATAAGAATTACACACACTTGTATCAGTAGATTTACTATATTTAAGTGTGGAATTAGTAACAACATTACCTTTTGTTGTTCCACTACCTTTAGTAACTGTAGAAGTCTGATTTATAGAAGCAAAATTGCTTGGAAGTACAGTGGTGTTTGAACTTACTGGTTTAATAGTTAATTTAGTATCAGGACCACTTTCACCTGTACCATCAAAATTTAATGTTGTATTAATTGGAGAAAAAGTAAGATCGTTAGTATATTTTACTCACTGTGTTTTATCTGTTGGTTGTGAAAATTTATAGCCACTTGTTTGTGCTGTTCAAAACATAACTTCAAAAGGTGTTGATGTATTAGAATAACAAGTTCAGTTTGTAAATTTACTACCATTTGTATAACTAACAGATGCTTTGTTGGTAATGTTATTTAAGTCATCAGAAATATTTTTTGTTACTGAATAATCAAAACTAGTAAGGGCGATTGAGAAATTACCATATTTAGATGTGTCATGTACATAGTATGATGATTTATCAGAAAATTTAACATTGGTTGTTCCTGCATCAAAAGTTGATGCTAAACTAACCCCTGTATCAGGAAGGATGTATGAGTTCAATGGAAAAGCTTTAATGATATATGGCTCTTGACTAATATCAATATTTCCAGTAGCGCCTGCTTTTCCTTGATATATGTATGCATTTGGATTTGTGTTTACTGATAAAGTAATAGCTGTGGCATGATTAAACATAACATTAACTCTTGTGTATTTAGAAAATATTGAATAGTATGGTGAGTCTTGAACACTATTAAATTTATCGTCATAAGGAACATATACATTTAATTTGCTTACAGAATCAGCGATCAATGTATTTCATGAATAATTTTTTATCGCATCATTAGGAGTTGGATTGGAAAAAATTATGTCATTAAGTGTTGTGCTACCGGCTGAACCAAAAATGTTAGAACCAATTGTTTTAATATCGGTTGGCATAATAAGAACATTTGCTGGTACACCTTTGAAAGCATTACTGCCAATTGATTGTACAGTCGTAGGTATAGCTAACACATTTGCATTGTTATATTGTGTAGAATCAACACCACCTTGAATAGATTTTAATGATGTACAGCCACTAAACATATTGGCGGGTATATTTAATAATGTAGCTGGGTTTAATGATGTATTAGTGCTTCCATAATATTTTTGATGCAAATTGATTTGAGTTAAAGCGGATTGATTTGTAAAAATACCACTAGTAGGGTTGGTAGTATTAGAATCATAGTCACCAGTAATTGAGTCATATTTACATCCAAAGTTTTGCAATGGTGATGGGCCAGTTGGTTCATCAAAAACAGTTAGCTGATTTGAGGGACCAAAGTCAACTGTTTTCAATACAGCAGAACCATATCCCGAAGTAGTTGAATGGTAGAAAGCACCATTATGAACAACTTTCAAAACTACAGGAGAGTTACTATCAACATCGCTTACTGACACTGTTTGAAGTCCAGTAAATGCTTGCCCATTGTCTGAATGAGAACCATATGAAAATAAGCGAGCATTATTTGAAAATGTATAAAAACCTAATTCACTTAATGGCGATACTTCATTACTGTGGCCAAGATCTGTAATACTAACAGTTGATATTGAAGCCAAAGTATTTGTTGTACCGTTGTACCACGTTGGAGTGGTATCGGTTGTAAAAGGATCGTATGTATCAGAGTTGAAATCAATAACGTGAATATCATCTACTGGTGTTTGTGTATCAACCTTAAACTGTTTATCTTGTTGCGAATTAACGAAATTAATAGTATTGTAACCAGTAAAATTTGCACCACCATGTCCAAGGTTTTCAGATTGAGGATCTCTTGGTATACCAATACGAACAGCATTTTCAACATGGCTTCCAGAATCTATATAGTCAACATAACACAAATTAGTTAATTCAGGTGCATCATTTGGAACACTTGCTGTATGTTTAGTGCTTTGTGAATCAGAAGATGAATTTGAAGAAATTGTTGTAGAAAAATTGTGTGAATTATTTAACAAAAAAACACTTGTTGTTGTAATTACAGTTAAAAATAAAAAACTAAGTTTTTTATATATTTTATTCATATACATTAATAAATATTATATTATGTGAGTAAATGGAAAATTAAGAAATTATGTTGATAATTTTACCAGGAATATAAATAATTTTGCTATATTTTCCATTAATTAATTGTGTAATTTTTTGTTCATTTAAAACAAGTTGAATTATTTCATCTTTTGTTGCATTTCTGTCAACTAAAATTACATGTTTTAGCTTACCATTTATTTGGATCGGTAAATTAATTTTATTTTCTATAATTAAATTTTCATCAAATTTAGGTCATTGAGTTTTTGTTATAGAACAATTATTGTGTAAAATTATTTCATTCAATTCTTCTGCTAAAAATGGTGCAAATACACTTAAAACTGTTAAGAAACCTTGAATGTGATCATGATATAAATTTTTCTCTAAATAACAAGCATTGATGTAAACCATCATATCACTTATCACCAAATTATGTTTATATTCATCCATGTTTTTAGTTGCATCATGGACAAATTTATTAAAAGCAACATTTAAAGAAGAAGAAATTTCGTTGATATCTTTTGTTATTTTTACTTCTTCTCTAAAAAATAAGTTATAAACACGGTCCAATCATTTTCTCATACCATCAAGGTTTGCAGGGTTTCATGGATAAACTCCACTAGATGGTCCAATAAAAGCAGAATAGACTCTAAATGAATCAATTCCATGTGATTGGGCTAAATCATTTGGAGTTATAGCGTTGCCATAACGTTTACCCATTTTTCTGCCATCAGGTGCTAAAATCAAACCATGATCAACAAGTTTAGCAAATGGTTCTGGTTTATCAACTACACCTATATTGTATAAAAATCTATGGAAAAATCTAGCATACAATACGTGACCAGTTGTATGTTCTGTTCCACCAATATAAAGATCAACATTTAATCATCGTTTAAATCTTTCTTTAGCTTCATCACTTTCAATATCTATGTAAGTTCCATCGGGATTTTTAAGAATATAAGCTAAATAGTATCAAGAACTTCCGGCACTTCCTGGCATAGTTTGAGTTTCTCTAATATAATGCTTATCGTTTTCAATTATATTTAGTCATTCCTTATTTCTGTTAAGAGGTGATAACCCTGAATCATCAGGGCGGTAATCGTTAAGCTGAGGAAGAATTACAGGGAGTTGATTTTTAGAAACTAGGCTAATATTTCCTTGGTCATCATATAAGATTGGGAATGGTTCTCCTCAATAACGTTGTCTACTAAAAGTTCAATCATGAAGTTTTGTTGTTACCTCAAGTTTGCAAACACCAAGATTTTGCAAAACATTAATTGTTTTTTTTATTGCTTCGTTTTTATCTGTGAAATCATTTAAAAATTCAGAATTAATATATTTACCTGAATTTGTTATTGGCAATACATCATTTTCAGATGAAATAACTTTTTTAATTTCGATGTTGTTTTCAATTGCAAAATCATAGTCACGTTTATCATGTGCTGGAACACCCATAATTGAACCTGTAGCATAATTGTTTAAAACATAATCTGCCACATAGATTGGTATTTGTACATTATTGATTGGATTGATGGCATAAGTACCAGTAAAAATACCGGTTTTTGTTTTTTGTTCTTTACGCTCAAGTTCTGTTTTAGCATTTGCTATATTGATATATTCATTAACAGATTCAAGGTTTTGTGACAAAACAAAATCTTTTAAATTTTTGTTTTCAGGTGCTATTGCTATATATGTAACTCCAAAAATTGTATCTGGTCTTGTTGTAAATACAGTTATTTTTTTATTATTAGTGGTATTAAAATCAATCAGTGCGCCATGAGATATTCCGATTCATTTTTTTTGAGGTAATTTAAATGAATCATCTCATTCTACTGTATCAAGACCACTATCTAATTGTTCTGCGTAGTCAGTGATTTTTATCACTCATTGTTTCATTAATTTTTTTGTGACTGGATAATCGCCACGTTCAGAAAACATTTTTCCATCTTTAAGAACAATTTCATCATTAGCTAAAACTGTTTTTAATTCTTCACATCAATTCACTTCAACTTCAGCAAGTTTTGCTAAATTTTTTTCATAAAGTTTTTCAAAAATTCATTGAGTAGTTTTGTAGAACTTAGGATCTGTAGTATCTACTTCGTAATCATAATCATAATAAAATCCTAGAAGTTTAAGTTGATCACGAAAGAAATCAATGTTATTTTTGTTAAATTCTTTTGGGCTTCGATTATTTTTAATTGCATATTGTTCACTTGGCAATCCAAATGCATCTCAGCCAATAGGGTGCAACACATTGTATCCGCATGCTAATTTATATCTAGCATAAAAATCACTGATTGCATATGATCGACCATGGCCTATATGTAGTGCAGATCCACTTGGATATGGGAACATGTCCAAAACGTAGTATTTCTTTTTGTTGTTATCATTAATAAAACTATTTGTCTTATTATCTTCTCAAAATTTTCGCCATTTCTTTTCTAACAATACGTGATTGTACATAGTTGATATAATTATATTTTTTATTATTTAATAAACGAGCTGATATAAAACTATAATATTATCAATTGAATAATATAGTCTATGATAGTAAGTAGAGAGAGAGAGAGAGAGAGCAAATTTGATGTTTGTATGACGACGCTGAATCATCATATAAGCATGCAATTGAAAAAAACTTTGATGGCAAATTTGAAGTTCATTGTTTTGGAATAAATGATGTCGTTTTTCCTAAAAGTAATAGGTATTTTTATCACAAAATAGACTTATCACTTTGCAATTTTGCTTTAATTGATGAACTTAAAAAAATTGCTAAATTATATGGTGCTCCTAAAATAATTTTAGCTAGTCCTCCTTGTGAATCATGATCAGGTGCTGATTGTGGGGGGTGCATGTTTAAAGAAATAGATGATAATGGCAAATGAGTTGTTAATAACAAAAAATATTATGAAAACTACAACAAGGTTTGCCATCCTGTTAAACATCGAGATTTTATCAAAAAAGAGCGAAGCAGAATACTTGGTGAAGCTACGATTGGTGGAACAATAGAGATTATTGATTTTTTTAAACCTAAATATTGAGTTATAGAAAACCCAACAACTTCAAAATCATGAAAATATCAAACAAATCATTGAGATTTTAATGGTTTTATTAATAAAACTTATTACTCATCATATGACAAAGAATTCAGTACAAAACCAACTATTTTTAAAAGCAATATTAAACTAGAGCTGAAAGCAAAAAAAATAAGTGGTAACAAGTCACATATGGCAAAGGGAAATTATGCAAAACGTAGTTCTATACCTTTTGATTTAATTGTAGATATTATTGGTCAAATACTTAAAGAAGAATATGTGAAATAAAATTATCGAAATTTTAAATAAATTTCACCAGGTTGATGCACGTTTATGAGAAGTTGGGACCGATTTCTATAAAAGTTGAACAAAATTAATAGAAAATATTAAGGCAGCTAATATTGATGATGGTACAAATTTTGTAAAAGTTAAAATGTATGAAGAAAATACAAGCGTCGAAAAAAGATACTACATGGAATTAAACGGAAATAATATAACACCAATCAATAGATTAAACAAGATAGCTTCGCAATCTGCAATACGTCAATATTTGCAAGTTGGTTCTGCTTTAAATTACATATATTATTCAGAAGGTGATAAAATTGTTAATGATTTTTATTTAAATTTTAATATTTATAAATATAAAGAAAAAAACTTTTCTTTAGCAGAACATATTATCGAAACAATGTGCATTAGCATTGCTTCAAATGTTGGTTTTGTAAGAAATTTAGGATACTCAATTTTAATTTGTCTTTTAAACAAGGTACAAAAACTTCCTAATGATATTGTAATAAAACGAAGAACAAATTCTAAAAATAAGGTTTTTAAAATTGATGTACCATTACAATTTAAAACAAATGAATGATATGCAAAAGAATATATTGATCATGTATGTGGTGAAGATACAAAAAATTTTGGAAACGGAAAATCAACATATATTACGTGTGTTGATGAAATATTAAAACTTTATAAACTTGATGATATTATTGAAAATATATATCAATGATCACAAGGTGCCACAGCTCCAGAAACAGAATTATACAGTAAGGAACGTACCTACTTTAGAACAAATATTTTAAGTTCAAGAGGGATTGATTACGATAAGATATATTCTGATTTAGAAAACTCTCCTGCAAATGAAATTCATGTTAGTTTACTTGAGGCGTGTCATATATATGAGGTTAGAGAAATTAAAAGAAAAAAAGATAATAAAGAAATAGTTTCTGATCCTAATAATGGAATTTTATTAAACGCTGCGTGCCACAAATTGTTTGATAGTAGAATAGTTTCGTTTGATGCAGAAGGCATATTACGATATAGAAAAGAAAGTGAAGGAGATGTTAAAAAATTATTTGGTAACTTAAAAGTAAATATAAAACAAAAAATTCTTAATGAAAAAATGAAGGAATATCTAACTAAACGTGATTAATAATATGATTTTATTTCTTCGATAGTTATTGTAGGAGAGATATTTCTTAATTCATCACCTTTTATTTTTCAAATTTTTTCAAAAACTTCATTGAATGCTTTTTTGTTTCCATAGTGGATCTGTCTATGATGCAACGCACATAAACATATCATATTTTGAGCAACATCTAAATTAATACCTTCTTTTCAAAATTTTTCTTGTAAAGATAAAGGAATTATGTGATGTACTTCAATATAGTTTTTGGTATTTTTGTCAAGAAAATATCTACACTTATCTTTATCATTAATTTGACAAAAATATTTGTTATTTGCTTTGATTTTTTCTTTTATATATCTACTAGATATAAAGATAGTTTTTCTATTAATAACTCTTTTTTCAATTTTTCTATGAATGTTAAAAAAATCTTTCTTGTCTAATCGTGTATCAGTTTCAATTATAGATTTGTTGTTTTCTAGAACTTCAAAGAATTCAATTACTTTATTTTTAGTTGCTTTTACAAAACCTTTTTTGTCATAAGATGGCGATTTATTTATAAAATCAATAAACTTTTGTGACTTCATCGATTCTATAAAATTATTTTCAATCTCAGTGACGGAGTATGAACTAAATATATTTTTAAAATTCATATATTTTAGAACTCGCATATAGCTAGTTCTTGTTCCACCAGTTGGATGGATTATCGATAAATATTTTTCAAAATCTTCTATTGTAAAAGATAATTCTATATTTACTGTATTTAAATTCATTGAAATTAATTAATAATGGTGGAGATGAGGAGAGTCGAACTCCTTTCCAAAATTATTCTCTTGCTAAATACTACAGTTTAGTCATATTTTTAACAATTCGTTAGATAGAATGGTAATATGACAACCCCATCTAATATAGCTAATTGGTTTCATTGCATCTATTAGCATTGACACAATATATCACTTTATTTAACGCGTTAAAGTAAAGTAAGAAAACTTTTAACGCTTATAGACAATTGCTTAAGCTACAAACGCGTAGTTAAGTTGAGATTGTCTTGATAGTTGTGCAATTTCGAAGTTATCTAATTGTACAGTATCGTTTTGGTTATTGTCATGCAATAATCCTCGAGCTATAAAGGGCAAACCCTACTGCATTTAGGAAGATAGTAATCATGTCGAAGCCGTTACATCCCCATTATTATTATAATT